>JBOGEW010000255.1:0-5151 GCA_050742075.1 Acidimicrobiia bacterium | reverse complement strand
ATGTAACGCTTGCCCTCTTCGGGAGAGAGGGTGTCGAGCATTTGCTCCATCTTCAGCATTCCCAGGGTCGTGAAGTTGAGAACCTGGGTTTCCCCTCGCTGGAAAAGGCCAGAGCCGTGAGCGCGGGAGACCACTCCGACTTCGACACTCAATGGGCGGAGATCGGTGGCCCCACGGCCATCGAGCCGCACACCTTCGTCGACTACTTGCGCTCGCATCATGTCCTTCAAAACCGACTTGTAAGCCCGCTTGAAAGATTCCGTGTCCTCGGCGGCGATCGCTAACTCAGAGGCGGTAGCGATGGCGGCGTCGCTCTCGGCCCGGTTGCGCTCGGCTTTGCCGGGAATGCGGATGACCTCCTCCAGCTTGGGACGGGCCGTCGCCTCGACCCGCTGATGCAGATCGCTCGGGTAATCGAGGGCCACGGGCCACTCGACTTCTTTCCGACCGGCTCGCTCTAGCAGCTGATTCTGCAGGTCAACGGCCTCTGCGATGGCAACTTTCGAGATCTCGAGACCCGCGGCCACGCTCGCCTCGTCGGAGGGGGCATCGCCAGCGGCGACCAGGCGCAAGCCGTTGGGAGTGGCAGAGGCTTCGACCATGATGATGTCGATGCCGCCGCTGGCGTTGCGTCCACCGGCCACCACCATCTCAAAGACGGATTCCTCGAGGTCCTCGTGAGTCGGGAATGCGACCCACTCACCTTTCTTCAGCGCCAGCCTCACTGCGCCAAGCGGTCCTTCGAACGGGATGCCGCTAATGGTGAGGGCGGCGGAAGCGCCGTTGAGCGCGACTACGTCGAAGAGGTTCTCGTCAACGGCGAGGGTGGTGGCAACGACATGGGTCTCGCACCGGAAGTCATCGCGAAATGAAGGTCGCAATGGTCGGTCGATGAGTCGGGCAGCCAAAGTGGCGTCTTCTGTGGGCCGCCCTTCGCGACGGAAGAACGAACCGGGGATGCGACCCACGGCGTACATTCGCTCTTCGAAGTCGACAGTGAGGGGAAAGAAGTCGATTCCTTCCCGGAGAGTCCTGTTGGCAGTAGCGGTGACCAGCATCTCGGTTTCACCGAGTCGGGCGACGACCGCCCCATCGGCTTGCCCGGCGAGCTTGCCGGTAGAAAACGACAGGGTCTTACCCCCAACGGGACCGCTTACGGTGATTTCGGGCACTAAGTGCTCCTTTGTTTGTTAGGAGCCGACCCGTTACCAGTGGTGAGCGCTCGCCAAGAGTTGCGGGCAAGCGTTCGCAACTAGCAACCGGCCTGGCTCGGCCAGTTCGATCCCCCCGATGCGCTTCGGGCTGTTCGGGACAGCTAGCGACGGAGACCGAGTTGGGCGACGATCTTGCGGTACCGCTCGACGTTCCGATTCCTCAGGTAGTCGAGCAAGCGCCGACGCCGCCCCACCATCATCAACAGGCCCCGCCGACCGTGATGATCACCTTTGTGAAGGCGAAGATGCTCGGTCAGGTGGTTGATCCGCTCGGTCAGCAGGGCAACCTGCACCTCGGGCGAACCTGTATCGCCGTCGTGATGACCGAATTCGGTGACTATCTGTTGAGTGGTCTTCATGAACGCGCTAAACCTGCGTGTCGTGGGGAACAGAACCTACTTTAGCATCCTCGAAGATTTGGGAGGCCGCCAGGACATCGGCTGAGATCTGGGCAACGAGCGCCTCCACCCCATCGAATTTCATCTCATCTCGAATCCGTGCGAGGAAACGCAGGGCCATCGCTTGTCCGTAGAGATCGCCTGTCCAATTGAGAAGATGGGCTTCCACCCGTCGCTCTCGGCCGGCAAAGGTGGGACGAACCCCGATATTGACGACGGAACGCCGAAGGTCTCCTCCGGTCACTGCCCAAGCGGCATACACGCCATCGCCCGGGATCTGAAGTTCATCGCCAATCGTGAGGTTGGCGGTGGGAAAGCCGATCTGGTTTCCCCGGCGATCTCCGACGACGACGATTCCCTTGAGCTCGTACGGGCGGGCCAACATGCGGGCCGCGTCTTCGACCTGACCCGACCTGAGCGCCTGGCGGATGCGAGTGGATGAGACCACCGCGTCGCCGGCCCCAACCATGTCGAGGACTTCGACCGCGAACCCCAGGCCCGGGCCCACCCTGGCTAGAAAACCGGAATCCCCGCCCCGGTCACGGCCGAATCGAAAGTCGGCACCGATCACCACCCGGCGCGCCGTCAGCGCTTCGGCCAAGACCCGTTCGCAAAACTCGCCGGCAGCAAAGTCGCGGATGTCAGGAAAGTTGAGAATGCCCGCCACCTCGACTCCCAAGGCCGAGAATTGTTCAAGACGCTGGTCGATGTCAGTGAGCATCTTGGGAGCGCGATCCGGAGCGAGGATTGCGAGGGGATGCGGATCGAAGGTCAGCACTGCCGGAGCAAGATCGCCGGAACGGGCGACCAGGTCGGCGATGACCTGCCGGTGACCGAGATGGACGCCGTCGAAGACCCCGATGGTGACAGCAGTCGGTGCCGCCACCTCCCACTCGAGTGGATGCCCTCGCAAGACCATCACGCCAGTACGACCTCCGCCACTGCTTCCCTCCCTCGCTGGCGGTAAACCGCGAGCAAGTGGTCGTCGTGATCGACGACCGCCCAATGGCCATTCGCCCCTGTTGGCGACGGGAGCCGCCGGCCATGTTGGACGGCGGCAGCCTCTTCGTCGGAAGCCCGCCACTCCGTGAGTTCAGACACGGCTTCAACCGGATTGCGCAAACTGCTTCGCCAGGTGTCAAGGTGGTCTAAAGCGACGGAGCGATCGAGACTAAAAACGCCGACCCGGACCCGTCGCAGGTCCAACAAATGAGCGCGCCCGCCGAGCGAGCGAGCAATGTCATCGGCCAGGGACCGAATGTAGGTTCCTTTCGAGCAGACGATGCGCAGCTCGGCTCTGGGGAACTCCTCTGGAAAGAACTCGTTCAACTCGAGTTGGTGGATCGTGACCAAGCGGGGACGGCGATCGACTTCCACCCCGCTGCGGGCGATCTCGTAAAGGCGCTTTCCCTCGTGCTTGAGCGCCGAGACCATGGGCGGGATCTGTTCGATCTCGCCCCGAAATGCCGCCAGCGCCTCGAGCAGGGCTTGACGGTCGAAAGACATCGGAGTGCGAGCGGTCTCCGCCCCGTCGGCATCGAGGGTGTCGGTGGCAACACCGAACTGGACCAAAGCCACATACTCCTTTTGCTGATCCTGGACGTAACGAATCAACCGGGTGGCCCGGCCCAGAGCCAGCACCACAACCCCGGTTGCCAGGGGATCAAGGGTTCCGGCGTGGCCGATCTTGCGAATACCGATCGCTTTTCGCGCCCGAGCCACCACATCGTGTGAAGTCACCCCGCGCGGCTTGTCGACGACCAGCAGGCCGAAGGGCTCCTCGGTCATAAACGGCCCTTGAGCAGGCCCACCACTGCTGCCACCGCGTCCTCGGGCGGACCGGTAAAGGTGAAGCCGGCGGCGTTATGGTGCCCGCCTCCTCCGAGGGCCACCGCCACCGACCCGACGTCAACCTGCCCCCGGCTGCGCAGACTGCCCTTGAATACGCCGGGCGAATGCTCCTTCAGCATCATCGCTGCGCTGGCCTGGAGCGGCAAGCGCACTAGATCGATCAACGAGTCGGTATCAGCGAGGCCGATGCCGGCGGCCTCCAGATCGGATTGATATAGAACCGACCACACGAAATCCACTTCCGGCATTAGCCGGGCGCGGGCCAAAACCGCGGCCGCCGCTGGCAAGTAGCCAAACGCGGTCTCCTCATAGACATGCTGGCCGATTTCTTCGGGGCGCGCTCCAAGTTCGACGAGGCGGGCGGCCAACCGCAGCGTGGCCGGAGTGGTGTTGGAGTACTGGAAGCGACCGGTGTCGGTGACTAGGCCGGTGAGAAAGCAGGTGGCGACCCGGGCATCGATTTTCCAGCCGATGGCCTCGACCAGTTCGAAAGCAATCTCGGCGGTAGCCGCCGCCTTGGGATCGACCAGGTTTATGTGCCCGAACCCGCCTGAGCCCGCGGCGTGATGATCCAAGACGATGAGCTTCCTGGCGGAGGCGGCGTGGGGAGCCAGATCTCCCAGGCGCTCGATATTGCCGCTGTCGAAAGTGACCATAACTTCTGGCTCTTGGGAAACCTCGGTCGGCGGAACGAGGAGCTCGGTGGGTAGGAACCGGTAGGAGGGCCCAAGCTCAAAGGGCGGACCGAAGGTGGGCAGAACAGCCTTTCCCGCTTCCTTGGCGGCCAGGGCTACGCCCAGCATGCTGCCAAGAGCGTCACCATCAGGACCGATGTGACAGGTCATGGTGATCTCGGGGGCCTCGAGCAAGAGCTGGGCAGCTGTCGCGAGGGCGTGGGGATCAACTGTCATGCTGCTCCAGCTCGCGCAACAGGGCATTGATCCGTTCGCCCTGCACTACTCCTTGATCCTGGCGGAACTCGAGGGTGGGGGTGTACTTGGTATGAATCTCGCGACCCATCGCAGCCCGCAACCGGGGGGCGGCGGCGGTAAGTCCTCTGATTGTCTCGTCGAGGTGATCCTGATCGAGAGCCGAGACATAAACGATTGCCCGTCGCATATCGGGGGCGACTTCGACTCCGGTGATCGTCACCATCCCCAGACGAGGATCGGCCAGCTCTTCCACATGTTCGGCGAGCACCTCCCGGAGGATCGCGTTGATGCGACGGGTTCGCGGAAACGACGGCTTGCTCATGGCTAGTCCTCCGAGTAGTAGACGGCCACCTCGCACACCTCGACCTCGAGGTTGTCCTCAACGTAGCGCCGCACCCTGTCAAGTTGAGACTCGAGCCGGGCGGCGTCGGCTGCGACTAGCGCCACGCCGACAACCGATCGCTGCCAGGCATTTTGGTATCCGACCTCGGCCACGCTCACTGCGAGGCGGCGTCGGAGGCCATCTGTGATCGGGCGGAGCACGGCGCGCTTTTCCTTCAGTGAGTGGCAGTTGGGAAGAAAGAGTTCGAAGCGAAGGGCGGCAGCCCGCATCAGGTGCGGGCGACCTCTTCGACCTGATAGGCCTCGATGGTGTCGCCCTCTTTGACGTCGTTGAATCCGGCGAGCCCGATGCCGCACTCGAATCCGGCCGCGACCGACCGAACGTCATCCTTGAAGCGGCGCAGCGAGCCGATC
>JBOGEW010000254.1:0-8438 GCA_050742075.1 Acidimicrobiia bacterium | reverse complement strand
CTCAGGTTTAGACGAGCGCCTTCGAACGGGCGTGAGCCAGACCCTGCAGGGTGGCGTGCGAAGTGATCCCGAGCTCACCGGGCACCCGGACCCAGCTCCCGTCGGGCGAGAGCGACCAAGCCAATTGGTCGTCGGCGAGGAGCACCTCGAGGATCTCATCGATTCGGAACTGGAGGCTGGGATCGTCAACCGGGACGAGAGCCTCGACGCGATGGTCGAGGTTGCGGGGCATGAGATCGGCGGATCCAATCAGGTAGGTCCGTTGGCGGTTACGGGATCCGAAGCGATAGATTCGCGAGTGCTCGAGATAACGGCCGACGATCGAGCGCACCGAGATGTTGGACGACATCCCCGGCACTCGGGGGATCAGACAGCAAATCCCTCGCACGATGAGGTCGATTCGCACCCCCGCTTCCGACGCTGTGTACAGCACTTCGATGATCCCGGGATCGACGAGCGAGTTCATCTTCATGGTGATGACTCCGTCGCTTCCGGCCGCAGCCTCCGCTTGGATTAGCTCGAGCAAGCGGCGGCGAAGCCCATCGGGTGCCACCGCCATTCGCCGGTAATCCCGCTGGCGGGAGTAGCCAGTCAGAAAGTTGAAGAGGTCCGAAAGGTCGGCCCCAATCGCAGGGTCCGCGGTGAAAAGGCCTACGTCCTCATAGATGCGGGCCGTCGTCTCGTTGTAGTTCCCGGTGCCGATGTGGGCATAGCGGGTGATGGCATCACCCTCATCGCGCACGACGAGCGAGATCTTGGTGTGGGTCTTGAGACCGGCTACGCCGTAGACGACGTGCACCCCCACGTCCTCGAGCCGCTGGGCCCACTCGATATTGCGTTCTTCGTCGAAGCGAGCCTGAAGCTCAACCAAAACCACGACTTGTTTGCCCTCATTGGCGGCGTGAATGAGGGAACCCATGATGGGGCTGTCGCGACTCGTGCGATAGAGGGTCTGTTTGATGGCCAGCACCTTGCGGTCGCGAGCGGCCTGATGGAGAAACGCCTCGGTGGTATTGGTGAACGAGTCGTATGGGTGGTGGACGAGTAAATCGCCTTCCCGGATGACGGAAAAGATGTCCGGTAGTACGCCGTCAATCGGCGCCAGACGGGCAGGGACCACGGGGGTGTAGGGCTCGTGTTTGAGATCGGGATGATTGAGATTGGCCAACGCGGCGAGCCCACCCAGGTCGAGAGGGCCGTCGACTCGATAGACGTCGTCGGCGTTTGCCCCCATCTCCCGGAGGAGCAGGTCGAGAATCTCATCGGGAAGGTCGGGTGCAACTTCGAGCCGGGCTACTGCTCCGAAGCGGCGTCTCGTCAGCTCGCTTTCGATCGTGAGAAGGAGGTCGCCGCCGTCGTCCTCGTCGTGGTCGATCTCAATGTCGGAGTTGCGCGTGACCCGGAAGGTGTGGTGGGCGACGATTTCCATCCCGGGAAAGAGCTCGCCCAGATGGGCGGCGATGACCTGTTCGAGAGGAACGAAGCGCTCGCCGTCTGGCAGAACCACAAACCGGGGAAGGATCGGTGGGACCTTGACCCGCGCGAAACGGGTGACGTGGGTCTCCGGATTCTGCACCACCACAGCCAGGTTGAGCGACAGGTTGGAAATGTATGGAAACGGATGGGAGGGATCGACGGCCAGAGGGGTGACGACCGGGTAAACCCGTTCTCGGAACTGGACATCCATGTATTGGCGATCCTCGTCGTCGAGGCCCGAGTAGTCGGAGAACCCGATACCGGCGGCGGCCAGGCGAGGGGCGATGTCGGTGATGAAGGCTTTGGCCGATCTTTCGTACTGTCCGTGAGCCGCTTCACTCACAGACGCCAGGACCTCGGTCGGCTGGCGCCCGTCGGGAGAAGGTGCGCGCACCCCCCGGGCCACTTGGCCCTGCAAGCCCGAGACTCTTACCTGGAAGAATTCGTCCAGATTCGAGGCCCAAATCGCCAGAAAGCGGGCTCGTTCGAGGACCGGCAGCTGGGTGTTCTCGGCCAGGGCGAGGACCCGCGAGTTGAACTCCAGCCAGGAGAGCTCGCGGTTGAAAAAGCGCTCAGCGCCGCCTTTGTCCGTCATTGATCCATTTTGGCACTAGTTAGCTATCCATCGTCATGCGTTTTTTCCAACTGAACAGGTGACTGGCCGGCGGCAGACGGGCATCGGGCGATGAAGCACATGAAAAGTAGCCTGTGAGCATGCCGCGAATTCGTGCGTCGTCGATCCCCGAGCACAAAGCTTTGACCCGTCGTCAGATCCTCGACGCCACCCGCGACCTGATCCGCGAGAGCGGCACTGCCGATCTCGACCTGGCCGAACTGGCGGCCATTGCCGGCATCGGGCGTACGACTCTGTACGAGTACTTCCGCGATCGGGACGATCTCATCGCCTCTCTGGTCGAGGAGGAGCTTCCCGCCGTGATCGGCCAACTGACCTCCCAGACCACGCCCGGGGGATCGCCCGATGAACGCTTGCTCCGCCTCGCCGAGCTGACAGTTGAGTTCGTAGCTACTGATCCAGTGCTGGGCCTGATCCTCCATCGGGAGGTGCCGCGGCTCGGTACCAATGCCCAGGACCGGATTCGGATGGCTCATACCGATTTATCGGCGTCCCTCGTCGGCCTCTATGTCGAGGCGGTCAAGGCAGGGACTTATCGACCGGTGGCCGCAGACATCGCCGGGCGTTTGATCCATGATGTGACTATGTCGGCGGCCCGATCGGCAATCGCGGCGCCGGAACGGTTGCAGGAGGTGACCGCCAACCTCAGGCAGTTTTTGCACCAGGGCTTCGCCGCTCAGCCCGGTTCGCGATAGAGGTCCACCCGCCATCTCTCTGTGGGCCCGCAGATCGGTAGAGCCGCCTGCGATCCCCGGGTTCGCAATTAGGTCGTAGAAGGCAGCGGCGAGGTACCTTTAGGCGGTGATCGTCGACGCCGCCCTTTACACCGATGGCAAGCGCCAGGTCGAGCCCTTCGTTCTCGAGAAATCGCTCGAAGCCTGCGAGGGGGGCGACACCTTTTGCTGGATCGGGCTGCACGAACCCACCGAAAAGGAATTCGAATCGGTCCGGGAGGAATTCGGATTGCACGAGCTGGCGGTAGAAGACGCCATACATGCTCACCAACGGCCCAAACTGGATGTGTACGACGACACCTTGTTCGTGGTCTTGAAACCGGCTCGCTACGTCGATCCGGTGGAAGTGATCGAGCTCGGCGAGATTCTTCTCTTTGTCGACCGGCGTTTCATGGTCGCGGTGAGACATGGAGAGGCCTCGAGGCTGGTCGAGGTGCGCAAGCATCTCGAGTCTGACCCCGAAGAACTCTCAATGGGCCCGAGCGCGGTGTTGCTGGCCATCCTGGACCGGGTGGTCGACGATTATGGAGAAGTTCTCGACGGACTCGACACCGACATCCGCGAACTAGAAAGCACGGTCTTTTCCGACTCCTCCTTGACCCCGACCGAGCGGATCTACAAGTTGAAACGCGAGGTGAACCAGTTCCTGTCTGCCACTGCCCCACTGGAGGAGCCGCTGGCCCGTCTCAGCCGCGGCCGCTTTCCGGCGATCCACCCCGATCTGAAGGAGTACTTCGCTGACGTCCACGACCATCTGGTCAAGGTCGTTGAGCGCATCGGTACCTTTCACGATCTCCTAACTTCGATCCTCGAGGCCAATCTGACCCAGGTGAGTGTCCGTCAGAACAACGACATGCGGAAGATCTCGGCCTGGGTAGCAATTGCGGCGGTGCCGACGATGCTGGCGGGAATCTGGGGGATGAATTTCACCCACATGCCCGAGATCGACGAAGCTTGGGGCTACCCAGCCGTGCTGGCCCTGATGGCGATTGCCTGCCTCGTTCTCTACCGACGGTTCAAGCGGAGCGGCTGGCTCTGACCAAACATCTGTGAAGATCTTCGCGGCCTCAAGCCGCGCGAACCTTCACAGGTAGTGTGAGCGCCTCGTGAACAAGGAAGCCGAGTACGTTCTGCGGACGGTCGAGGAGCGCGGTATCCGCTTCATCCGGCTGTGGTTCACCGACGTCCAGGGCTTTCTGAAATCGGTTTCGATCAGCCCCTCGGAGTTGGAAGTGGCCTTCGAGGAGGGCATGACCTTCGATGGCTCGGCCATCGACGGATATGCCCGGGTCCAGGAAGCGGACATGCTCGCCCGCCCCGATGCCGCCTCGTTTCAGATCCTCCCCTGGCGTCCTGATCAGCAGGTAGCGCGGATGTTCTGTGACATCTCCACTCCCGACGGTGCTCCCTTCGAAGGCGACCCCCGGGGAGTGCTCAAGCGCAACCTCCAGACCGCAGCCGATATGGGCTTCACCTTCTATGTCGCCCCAGAGCTGGAGTTCTTTTACTTCCGGGACTCCGGCCCCGATCCCCAAGTGCTCGACCACGGTGGCTACTTCGATCTCACCCCGCTCGATAATGCCCAGGAATACAGGCGCAAAACCATCAACGCCCTCGAGCTGATGGGCATCCCGGTGGAGCATTCCCACCACGAAGTGGCACCGAGCCAACACGAGATCATCGTTCGCTACACCGACGCCCTCACCATGGCCGACAACATCATGACCTTCCGGCTGACCGTGAAGGAGGTGGCGATGGAACACGACATCTACGCCACGTTCATGCCCAAGCCGTTGGAGGACTTCGACGGGTCGGGGATGCACCTCCACCTCTCTCTGTTCGAAGGCGACCGCAACGCCTTCTTCGAACCGGGATCGGATAACGGGTTGTCGAAGGTGGGCCAGCAATTCGTCGCCGGACTCCTCACCCACGCCGCCGAGATCACGGCCGTCACCAACCAGTGGGTCAACTCCTACAAACGACTTGTAGCCGGGTTCGATGCTCCGATCTGGATCTCGTGGGCCCGAAACAACCAGTCGGCTCTGGTCCGGGTGCCTCTGGCGAAGAAGGGGAAGTCCTCGAGCGTGCGCGTCGAGTACCGCTCACCCGATGCCGCCGTCAATCCCTACCTCGCGTTGTCAGCGGTTCTGGCGGCGGGAATGGCCGGGATTCGCAACGGCTACGAGCTTCCGCCCGAAGTACAAGACGATGTCCACGCCCTCACCCCCTCCGAGCGCTCGGCTGCCGGCATTGCCCGCTTGCCCGAAACGCTGGCCGATGCGCTCGATCGCATGGAACGATCAGAGCTGATGGCCGAGGCGCTCGGCGAACACGTTTTCTCCTGGTTCCTCCGCAACAAGCGCAAGGAGTGGGACCGCTATCAGCACCACGTCTCCCGGTTCGAGCTCGAGACCTACCTCCCAGTTCTCTGACGGCCTGGCGGTCGCCGTCTTCCCTCCGGATCCGTCGGAGTCCCTGCTCGACGCGCTCGCCATTGCCCGAATTGAGTATCGAACCATGGCCGAGATCGAAGCCGAGCCCCCGGAGGAAAGCGCCGCCCTCCTGGTCGAACTCGGCTCCGAGCCCCGCCGCCGACTCCGCGCCATCGAAGGGCTCCTCGCCACCAATCCTCTGCCGGTACTTTTGATCGCCGATCCCGAGCACGTCGCCCTATTGGGGTCCGCCGTCGGCTTGGGTGATTTCATCCTCGCCCCGGTCCACCCAGCTGAGCTGGGCCTACGCCTCCACCGGCTGACTCAGGCCGAGGGAACGGACGAGATCCACCACTTCAAGGACCTCGAGCTCAACCTCCTCACCTACCAGGCGACCCTCGATTCGGCTCCAATCGACCTCACCTATATGGAGTACGAGCTACTGCGCTTCTTTGTCGAGCACCCCCACCGCGTGTGGAGTCGCGAGCAGCTCTTGTCGAAGGTCTGGGGCTATGAGTACTACGGCGGCGCCCGCACCGTCGACGTTCACGTCCGCCGTCTCCGGGCCAAGCTGGGAGAACACCGGGCGTCGTGGATCACGACGGTGCGGTCGGTCGGCTATCGCTTCGGCTGACCGTTCTTGCGTAGATTTCCGCCCTTTAACCCGGGGTTGAATACGCAAGAACGGATCAGGTGGCTAGCCGAAGGAGATTCCCTGAGCGAGGGGAAGGTCGTCGCCCCAGTTGATGGTCGAGGTCTGGCGACGCATGTAGAGCTTCCAGGAGTCCGACCCCGCCTCGCGGCCTCCGCCGGTCTCCTTCTCGCCACCGAAGGCTCCGCCTATCTCGGCCCCGGAAGTTCCAATGTTGACGTTGGCGATACCGCAATCGGAGCCGACGGCAGAGAGAAAGCGCTCGGCCGAGCGAAGTGAGTCGGTGAAGATGGCGGAGGAGAGGCCCTGGCGGACTCCGTTCTGAATCGCAATCGCTTCGTCGAGATCAGAGGCTTCGATCACGTACAGGATCGGGGCGAAGGTCTCCTCCTGGACGATCTCGGCATCGGCGGGAATTCGGACGATCGTGGGCTCGACGAAGTTTCCCGGTCGATCGATCACAGCTCCTCCGGTGACGACGGTACCGCCTTGCTCCTGCGCCTTCTCGAGTGCAGCCATCATGTCCCGGATCGCCTGCTGGGTGACGAGCGGCCCCATCAGGGTGCCGGTTTCCAGCGGATCACCGATCGGAACCTGCTTATAGGCGTCGAGCAAGCGATCGATCAGCTTGTCAGCCACGGCTTCGTGAACGATCAGCCGTCGCAAGGAAGTGCAACGCTGGCCAGCAGTTCCCACCGCGGCGAAAAGCACGGCTCGCACCGCCAGCTCGAGGTTGGCGTCATCCATCACGACGATGGCGTTATTGCCTCCCAGTTCGAGGATCGAGCGTCCGAACCGGTCGGCCACCGCTGCGGCCACCCTCCGCCCCACCTTGGTCGAGCCGGTGGCCGAAATGAGGGGCAGACGCTCGTCGCTGAGCATCCGGTCACCCACCACCGAACCACGCCCCACCACCAGACCGAAGACGCTTTCGAACCCGGTCCCGGCCATGACCTTCTCGCAAATCTTCGTGACCGCCACTGCCGTGAGCGGCGTCTCCGAGGACGGCTTCCAGAGGATCGTGTCCCCGCAGACCGCAGCAATTGCGGCGTTCCATGACCAGACGGCGACCGGAAAGTTGAAGGCGGTGATAACTCCGACCGGCCCCAGGGGATGCCACTGTTCGTACATTCGGTGGAGCGGACGCTCCGAGGTCATTGTCAATCCGTAAAGCTGGCGGCTGAGACCGACGGCAAAGTCGCAGATGTCGATCATTTCCTGAACTTCGCCTTCGCCCTCGGCCCGGATCTTTCCCATCTCCAACGAGACAAGGGCTCCCAGGGCCTCTTTGTGCGACCGGAGGGCATGGCCGATCTGACGCACGTACTCACCGCGTTTGGGAGCGGGGAGCATCCGCCATTTCTCGAAGGCGGCGACCGAGGCGTTCACAGCTTTCTCGTATTCCTCCGTCGACGCTTGTCCCACCGAGGCGATGCGTTCACCGGTGGCCGGATTGAGCACCTCGATTGTGCCGTCGGCGCCGTCGAGCCACTCGCCGGCAAACACCCCCGGGTTGCGATCTTCCAGCCCGAGACCGGCGAGCACGGCTCTGGGATCCTTCAGCGCGCCACCACCATGTCGATCTCGATTCTCATCTCGGGCCGGGGCAGGGCGGCCACCGCCACTGTCGTCCGAGCGGGTGGATCGGAGTCGAAATACGTCGCGTAGACGTTGTTCATGGCGGCGAACTCGCCCATATCGATGAGAAAGATCGAAGTCTTGATGACGTGAGAAAAATCCAGCTCGTGTTCGCTCAGAATCGTCCGCAGATTCTCCATCGTTTGCCTGGTCTGATCCTCGATCGAATCGGGGTAACCACCACTCCGGGGGTCGACGGCTCCCTGTCCGGAGATGAAGACGAAGCCGTTCACCTCGACGGCGGTTGAGTACGGCCCGACCGGTGCGGGAGCTCCGGAAACGGAGCGAAGATGGCGAGCCAAGTCTTAGCTAAAGCTGTTGCCGCAGCCGCAAGACCGGGTCACGTTGGGGTTTTCGATCGCGAAACCGGCGCCCATGAGACCGTCCTTGTAATCGAGGGTCGAGCCGCGCAAGCGATCAGCCGACTCCGTGTCGACAATCACTTTGACTCCGCCGTGCTCAGTGACAGCGTCATCCTGATCGATTTCCGCATCGAAGAACATCTCATAGGAGAAGCCTGAGCATCCTCCGGCTCGCACGGCCATTCGCAGTGCCAGGCCCGGCTCGCCTTCGGCTTCGATCAGCTCAGCGACCTTGGCCGCGGCGGCATCGGTGAGTGTGACGACTGGAGTCGGACGGGCGGATTTGATGGAAAGAATCTGGGTCATCGTCACCAATTGTAAACGGGATGCGGTTTTGGTCTATTCCCCCCTCCCCGGCTGCGCCGGTACTCCCCGTTCGGGGGGAGAAACCCGAGCGAGTTACCCCCTTCACCCCAGGGGGAGAAACGGCCAGTGTTCTGAAGGATTCCAAATTCACGAGGGCCTGTGGGGGAACAGGCCCTCGTGTTGGTCGGGGTTCCGTTGGGGGAA
>JBOGEW010000253.1:0-4032 GCA_050742075.1 Acidimicrobiia bacterium | reverse complement strand
ATCTGATGGTCGTCCTCGTGGACGAGCGACCGGAAGAGGTGACCGACATGCAGCGCTCGGTCAAGGGAGAGGTCATCTACTCCACCTTCGACCGTCCGGCCGAGGAGCACACCCAGGTCTCGGATCTCGCCATCGAGCGCGCCAAGCGACTGGTGGAGACCGGCACTGACGTGGTCATCCTGCTCGACTCCATCACCCGGTTGGCTCGAGCCCACAACCTGGCGACTCCCGCGTCGGGGCGAATTCTCTCCGGTGGTGTCGACTCGACGGCTCTCTACCCACCAAAGCGATTCTTCGGCGCCGCCCGCAACATCGAGGAAGGGGGCTCCTTGACCATCCTCGCCACCGCACTCGTGGAGACGGGTTCGAAGATGGACGAGGTGATCTTTGAGGAATTCAAGGGCACCGGCAACATGGAGGTCCGGCTCGACCGCAAGCTCGCCGACAAGCGGATCTACCCGGCGCTCGACATCGAAGCATCGGGCACCAGGAAGGAAGAACTCCTCTTCGATCGCAAGGAACTGGCCCAGGTGTGGAAGCTCCGACGGGTTCTCCTGGCCCTGGAATCAGGAGCCGCCCTCGAGTTGTTGATAGACAGGCTCAAGAACTCGAAGTCCAATGAAGAGTTCCTGGCCGAGGTAGCGAAGTCTTCAGGCAGCTAACGCTTCTTGGGTAAATCCGGCGCACGGCTGGATGTACGCAAGAATGATGAGGAGATTTGATGAGAGCCGATATCCACCCCACCTACGGCGAAACCACAGTGATTTGCTCCTGTGGGAACCGCTTCACCACCCGTTCGACCAAACCGGGTGAGCTTCACGTTGAGCTTTGCAACGACTGTCACCCGTTCTTTACGGGCCGTCAAAAGTTGGTCGACTCCGGAGGTCGGGTGGAGAAGTTCAACAAGCGCTACGGAACGATCGATTACCGCAAAAAGAAGGGCGAGGCGCGCCCCAGCTGAGGACGGCTCGCTGAACCGGCCGTCTTCCACCCGACCCAATGAGCACGCCGTCGCCTGAGCCAGATATCGCTGCCCTCACCGTCGGCGGCCAGGCGGTGCTCGAGGGCGTCATGATGCGGGCTCCAAATGCATGGGCAGTGGCCGTGCGTCGTCCGGACGGGGTCATCGAGTCGATTCGCCATCATCTACCCCGGTTGACCTCTCGCTCGGCCTGGGCAAAGGTTCCCTTCGTCCGGGGGATGCTGGTTCTGGCCGAGTCGCTCACCATTGGCTTCAAGGCCCTCTCGTGGTCGGCCCAGAAATCGGTCGGCGAGGAAGAAGAGGAGATGACCAAGGGTCAGATCGCCGGCTCAATGACGGTGGCGATCGCCTTCTTCATCGGATTATTCGTCATCGTTCCCACTGTTGCGGCCCGCTTCCTGACTCAAGATCGCTCGTTTTTGTATGCCGCGGTGGAAGGGGTGATCCAGCTCGGGATCTTTCTCGGATACCTCTGGCTGCTGGGGCGTTCCGAAGAGATCCGCCGGGTTTTTGCTTATCACGGCGCCGAGCACATGTCGATCCATGCCTACGAGGCGGGTGATCCGCTTTCGATTGATCGGGTCAAGCGCTACCGCCCCGAGCACCCTCGCTGCGGCACCAGCTTCCTCCTCATCGTCATGATCCTGGCGATCGTCATCTTCGGCCTGCTCGGCCGCCTGCCCTGGCCACTCCTCATTCTCAGCCGTCTGGTCGGCATTCCCCTCATCGCCGGACTCTCTTACGAAATACTCAAGGCCTCAGGGAAGCATCAAGAGACCCGCTGGGGCCGGTTCCTAGCCGCCCCCGGGCTCTGGCTGCAACGCCTCACCACTCGGGTGCCGGAAGAGGACCAAATCGAAGTGGCCGTCGCCTCCCTCCTCTCTTCTCTCGAAGCCGACCAGGTCGAAGAGATTCTGCGGCGCGGTCCCGTGCCCGAGGCGTCGTTGGCCGCCCGCGCCGCTTCCTGAGGCTTGACTCAGCGGCATGGAGCAGTTTCTCGAACCTGGACTCGTCACCCGTCTGGAGGAGATGGCAGCCGCCCTCTCCGAAGTTGAGGCCGAGATGGCCACAAGCGGCGACCGCGATCCCAGCTCGTACGCCGAGATCGGAAGGCGCCATGCCGAACTGGCCCGCCCCGTGGAGCTTTTTCGGCGGCTGCGGGAGGCGGCGGCGGATTATGAAGAGGCGCAGGCCCTGTCGAAGTCCGAACCTGAATTCGCCGAGTTGGGCGAGGAGAAGCTGGCCGAGGCGCGTCAGCTCGCCAGCGAACTGAAGGCCGAGCTCAACCCCGCCGACCCCAACGACCAAAAGGACGTGATCATCGAGGTGCGAGCCGCGGCAGGCGGCGACGAGGCGGCGATCTGGGCCGGGGACTTGCTGCGGATGTACGAGCGGTACGCCGAACGCCATGGATTCAAGGTGGAAGCGATGGAGAGCTCTGAGTCCGAAGCCGGCGGCTTCTCCCGGGTGACGGTGGCAGTCAAAGGCCGCGGGGCGTTCTCTCATTTCAAGTATGAGGGGGGAGTGCACCGGGTGCAGCGGATCCCGAAGACGGAGGCGCAGGGCCGGATTCACACCTCGACGGCGACGGTGGCGGTGCTACCGGAGGCGAGCGAGGTCGAGGTCGAGGTCGAACCTGGCGAGGTCCGGGTTGATGTCTACCGCTCGCAGGGGCCGGGCGGGCAATCGGTCAACACCACCGACTCGGCGGTTCGCCTCACCCATGTTCCCACCGGACTGGTGGTCACCTGCCAGGACGAGAAGAGCCAGCTGCAGAACAAGGAGAAGGCGTTTCGAATCCTGCGCGCTCGCCTCTATCAGTTGAAGATGGAAGAGCAACAGGCCGAGTTGTCGGGGGCTCGCCGCGCCCAGGTGGGGTCCGGCGGTCGCTCGGAGAAGATCAGGACGTACAACTTCAAGGAATCACGGGTGACCGACCATCGCATCGGCCTCACCATCCGCCGCCTCGACCAGGTCCTCGAGGGAGACCTCGACGAACTGGTCGAAGCCATGGCCGCGAGCTAAGCCGATAGGCGAACCCAGGGTTGTAACCGTCGTTGGACAACGGTTACAGCCCGCAGAATTCGCCGATTACTTGGTGGTGACCACCCTCGTGCCACCGGCAAAGGTATCGTGCCAGCCGACTTTGGCCACCGACTGGCTAATCGTCACCGCGATGTAAATCGCAAGAGCCAATTGGGCGAGGCCGCCGATGAACGGGATGATGGCCAGGGCATACCAGGCGTTGCGCTTGACCGCCTGTTCCAGCGTGGGCTTCCCGCCGGCGGGGCCCTCGGTGCGCAGGCTCAGCGCCATTTTCCCCACGGTCTGACCCATATTCGACTCCATCAGGGCGAAATAGGCGATGGTTATCAGGGCGGTAACGATCGAAGCGATGAGAGTCCCGACCCCGAAGTCAAAGCCAAAACCGAAGGAGCCTCCGGCCCCGACCCCGCTGAAGGCACTGGCGATGAGGAGGGGGACGATGATGATGCTGGTGACGATGCCCAGCAGAATGTGGTCGATGAGCCGCGCCAGGAAACGAGGGCCCACATCGGCGGGTCGGCCAGCCCCGCTGGCGGCTGGGGCCGGTGGGGGCGGTGCGGGCGTCGGTTCAACCGGTGGCATTGGGTCGGGTGGCGGCATTACCGGATCGGTCATTTTCCCTCCATGTGGTTCCGATGGCCGGGCCGAACGTTAACGACGTAGGTCTGGGCGCGCTGTGATTCCGGCCCACGAAATGCGCCGGCTGGCAGCCGTTGCCACCCCCGAGCGACCATTGCCGGAGCTGGTTAAGTTGCGCGCGATCGGTCACCCCCTCCAGTATCTGGAAGGCACCGCCGCTTTTGGCCCAGTGAACCTGGCGGTCGACAACCGAGTGTTGATCCCCCGACCAGAGACGGAGTACCTGGCTGACATGCTCGCCCAACGGCACCCTCCACCAGGGGTCGTTGTCGATCTCTGCACCGGCTCGGGAGCACTGGCGCTATTCCTGAGGGCCGTCTGGCCGGCGTCCAGGGTGACCGCCACCGACATCTCCGCCGATGCTC
>JBOGEW010000252.1:0-4688 GCA_050742075.1 Acidimicrobiia bacterium | reverse complement strand
CCGCTCCAACATACGAAAGTCCCGCTGCTCCTCGGCGGCATGGTGGATGAACTCAGCCCGTACGTCTGTGTGCTCGACCCCGAGGCTGGAGGCGGCACGCGTGATCCAGCGGGCCCCCTCCATCACCTGTTGGCGAAGGTTGCGCAACAGCATCCGGTAGTCATCGAGGGTGGCCTCATGGGCCTCGATGCGGGCGACAATTGGGACCGAGATGAGCCGGCGTTCGAACTCGGCCCACACCAGTGCCAACTCTTCGATCAGCCAGCCCTGGTCGAGACCCTCCCTCGACACCGCCGGCGATGCGAGCTTGGTCGAGAGAGGCGGACTCGCCAGGAGGGCTGCTTTCCGTGGCTCAGCGTCAGGGCCAACGCAGGTGAGGTGGACAAACGAAACGGTGAATCGTCCCGACTCGGGCACCATCAAGAGGACACGGTCGCCTTCTTGGAAGCGTCTTCCATTCAGCGCTTCTTCGAGCATGATGAAGATGCTGGCCGAGCCGGTGTTGCCCTTCGAGTGCAGGTTGGTGAACCAACGGTCCTCGGGGATGATCAGCCCGGCGTCGCTCATGAGCTTCATGATGTCGCCCCGGAAGTATTCCGAGCTGTAGTGACAGAGAAGATGGTCGATCTGGTTGGGATCGATTTTTCCTGCTCGCACCAGACCCACGTACTCCTCGACCCCCAGAGCGACGATGCCATTGATGACCGACACGTCCTGGCGGAGGTGCAGCATCCCGGCATGGTCGGCCGCGGTAGGAGTGGGCTGATCCTGCCAGGTGCGACCTGCCTTGACATCGTCGGGCCTGGCGACCCCGGCATACATGCAGAGGGGGTAGCGGTGGGCGTGGGAGCGGAGGTGGATCCAGTCGATCCGAAGAGAGAGACCGACGGGAAGGGGCCGATCTTCGATCACGACCGCCCCGCCGCCGTCCGACAGCATCCATCGGAGGAACTGGGCGTCGAATTGGATCCGCCCGTTCTCATCGATCGCCTCGATCAGCCGCTTGGCGGTGATGGAGCGGGAAACCAACTCGGACGCAGCGGCGACGCCCAAGCGATGGTCGCCGTTGCGGACAGCTCTCTCGACCGAGCTCAAGGCAGCGATGGAGGAGCAGCAAACCCCGGCCGCCGACAGGAGTTCCATCGGGCCTCCTCCCAGGCGGGCATGCACCATTGAGGCGAAGCCGGGCACGGGGAGGTCGGGCTGAGTGGTGGCGATCGCCAGCATCTCTATCTCGTCGACCGTGACGCCACGATTTTGGATGGCAGCCTTGATGGCACTTGCGGCGATCTGCTCGTTGAGCATGGTGAGCCTCCCCTCGGCGTCGAGGGCATAGTGCCGGGTTTCGATACCATTGGCCGCCAACATCCGTTCGCGTACGCGACGAGAGCCATCGGGGAGGGCGCCAAGGTGGCGCTCGATCGATTCGTTGTCAACGGGGTCACCCGGCAGGAAGGAGCCGGCGGCCGTGATATATGTGCTCATCTGATCCTTTGCTCGTTTAAGAGAGTTTCGACCACTTTGCCGAAGCCCTCAATCCGTGGACTCCCTGATTTATCGGCTTGGGCTGGTAGCTCACCCGCTGGGATCAGCTTCTCCTACCGACTGTCGTGACCTAAGTCGAAAGACTTCTACGCCAGAATGAGGACTTGATGGTCAAGGTATACGCCGTCGCCCTCGCCTTGGGCGCTGTTCTTTTGATTGCCTGGATCTTTTCGGTCTATCTGGCCGGAAACGTCGAGGCCTGGAGCCGGATCAGTCCCGAAGAGCGGTTTGGCAAGCGCGGGCGGCAGATGGTGGCCGCCCTCGTCGGGTTCGGGATGGCGGGAATGTCAGCCGAGTTCTCACCCCGTGACCTCCCCTGGCCGATTTCTCTGGTGCTGGCGGTGCTCGGTGCGGCCGCCGCCACCTGGTATTCGACCTGGATCGATCGTCCGCGGACCGAACATTCTTAGCGATGCTCCTGGTGTCCGATGTTCACGGGGCCTTCGATGCCCTCGAAGCCGTCGTGGCTCGCGGTCAGACGCTTTTGATCCTCGGCGATCTCATCAACCTGCTCGATTACCGGACGCGGGAGGGGATCATCGCCGATGTTCTGGGCTCCCAATTCGGGGCCCGGGTGGCGGGGCACCGGGCCAGTGGCGACTACCAGGCGATGCGCGACGCCTGGGGGGAGGTGGCGGGTGACCGTCGGGATGAGGTGAGAGCGGCGATTCGCCTGGGGGTCGAGGCCCAATATGCCCTTTGCCAAAAGGCTTTAGCCGGGGCGGTGGGGTTCTGCACCTACGGAAATGTCGACAACCCCGAGATGCTGGCGGCGGTGCTGCCTGAGACGATGCGATTCGTCGACGGTGAGGTGCATGAGATCGAGGGAATTACGGTCGGTTTCGTCGGGGGAGGGATTTCCACTCCGCTCGGAGCGGCGGGGGAGGTGACCGACGAGGAGATGAGCCGAAAGCTCGAGGCTCTCGGTCCCGTGGACGTGCTCTGCTCGCATCTTCCGCCCCAGATTGACCCGCTCTGCACCGACGTCATCACCGGTCGCCGGGAGAGGAGTTCGGCCCCGATCCTCGAATATGTGAGGAGCTTTCAGCCCCGGCACCATTTCTTTGGCGACGTCCATCAACCCCGGGCGATCACCTGGAGGGTGGGGAAGACCAAATGCCGCAACGTGGGTTACTTTCGGGCGACCGAACGTCCGGTGATCTTCGAACCATGAGGGCCGGGGTGGGTCTAGTAGTCCTCCTCTTTGCCTGCTCCTCGCCGGCCGGTACGACAACCGCCTTCCTACCAGCGACGTCGGCATCGCCCACATCGGCCCCGACCACGAGTGCGGCCCCGACGACCGCCGCCCCGACTACCACGGTGGTGGTGACGACGACCGCCGCCCCCGAGCCGGGAACGGTCCGCCCCGACTGGCTGGGAACGAGAATTCTGCCCGAGCGTCCCGACGGACTGGGTGAGGCCCAACCGACCCCGCCGGAGATGCTCAATCGTCGGTTTCCGACGTTTGACCTGCTGCCCCCGCCGACAGGCGACGAGTTCGAGTACACACTCGGGCCGGTTCCCGCTGGGGTCGCGGCGAGGTCTTCTTGGAAGGAAGGCTGTCCGGTCGGCCTCGAAGGTCTGTCTTATCTAACGGTGAGCTTCGTCGGGTTCGACGGCGCCAACCACACCGGGGAATTGCTGGTCAATGCCGCTCACGGCCCGGGCATCGTCGAGGTGATGAGGATGCTCTACGAAATCGAGTTTCCAATCGAAGAAATGAGAGTGATCACCGCGGCTGAGATCGATGCGCCACCCACCGGTGATTGGAACTCGACGACGAGCTTTGTCTGCAGGCCAGCAGTCGGGCGAGATAGCGGTTGGTCGATGCATGCTTTTGGTCTGGCGATCGACATCAACCCTTTCCACAATCCATACCTACGAGGCGAGGTCGTCGTACCCGAACTGGCGAGCACATATACCGACCGCGCATCGATGCGACCGGGGATGATCGACTCCGCCAGTCCGGTGATAGAAGCGTTCGCCGATATTGGATGGGAGTGGGGCGGATATTGGCAAAGCGCCAAGGACTGGATGCACTTTTCCGAGAACGGACGCTGAACGGTCGCCTAACTAACCTGCTGGGAAGAAATGGTCGAAGGCACGGTTGAATCGATCGAGATACGAGCCGATCCGTCCCAAGTGTTCGCAGTCGCCTCTGATCTCGACTCCTATACCGAGTGGGCCACCGGGGTCAAGGAGATCGAGGTACTCGAAAAGGACAAGAAGGGCCGCCCCGCCCGGGCCCGATTCGTCATCGACGGCATGATCAAAGAGATCACCTATGTCCTCAAGTACAGCTACGACGAACCCCATTCGATGACCTGGGTAGCCGAACCCGGGCCGGACCTGAAGGAACTCGAGGGGTCTTATGTCTTCAATGAGGTCAGCGATGGGCGGACCGAGGTCGTTTATGGACTGCGGGTCGAGCCCTCCTTCACGATTCCGGGATTTCTTCGGCGACAGGCTGAGAAGCAACTCGTCGGCACGGCCCTCCGGGGTCTGCGCAAGCGAGTTGAACAGGTAAGCGCCTGATACGGTCTGCCGGCCAGATCTAATCCCGGATGAGAACTGCGGCTAGCGCCGAGTGGCTCCCCTCTGTCAAGAGTGGGGGTCTGAGGTGGGCAGTGAGGACGTCTGTTAGGCGTTAAGCCGTCCGCGTGATCAGCTTTCGCCTCGGTGCTGATGCTTCGGCTGGGCCACACCCCAGACCCGGATCTGAGACTAGGGGCTGACCGGCTTTGATTTCTTGGGCTGGCCGTTATGGCGTGGCGTGCCAGACCCTTTGAAATCTCCCGTGCGAGGCATCTTTTTCCTTCCTCAGTGAGCGATCCAGTAACTTTCGGCGCGAAGGACGGCGGATGAACCTGTTGGATGCGGCGATGCCCGAGTGGCATTGGTGCGAGACATATGGGACCTGGCTACCGGTCTCGCCTCGGGAAGGTCTCGAGGTGATGAAGAGCATTTCCCCAGACGAGATCCAGCTGCTGCGGACCCTGATCGAGCTGCGCAACCTTCCGGGACGACTGGTGGGCCGTCCCCGGTTCGGACGGGCCATAAGCGGCTCGACCTCGTTGTTCGAACAGATTCTCGACTTTGGGTTCTGCTCGCTCGGCGACGACCAGACGAGCGAGGTGGCCTTC
>JBOGEW010000251.1:0-4733 GCA_050742075.1 Acidimicrobiia bacterium | reverse complement strand
ATGGGTGAGAAATGCGCGACGGTCGTCGACCACCGTCGTCTCGAACCCGAGTTCCTTGCCGAGGCGCACCAGGGGGACCGCATCGTGGCCGGCTCCGCAGACGATCAACCGGCTTCGGGCGGAGACGACCTCCAGCAGGTAGTCGAGCCCTCGGCGGTGCAAACGCCGATGACGCCCCTCTCGCCGGGCTTCGGACAGTTCGACCCCCCAGGTTTCATCGTTGACGTCCACCCCGAGGTGAGTGCCGACATCGGGCCCACTCAACGTGTGCAGGATCCCGCCGGGGGATGAGTCGATCAAGTCGCTCAACGCCTGGGCGGCTTTGGCCGGCTCGACTAGGAGTTGGGTTACACCATTGCAGCCGATCCCCCAGCCCCACACGTCCTCGTCATCGGCAGTCAGATCGAATTCGACGATGTGGGCAGGGTCATCCTCACCCATCTCCCCGGCGATATCGATCAGCTCCTTGTCGAGGCAGCCGCCGGAGACGGTTCCAGCCATCGACCCATCGCTCGAGATGAGCTGGCGCGCCCCCAGCCCCCGATAGGTCGACCCTCTGACACCCACCACCGTCGCCAGAACGAAGGGAATCTGGCGGCGCAGCCATTCTGGAACGGTTTGCAGGACCAGGTCGGTCACGAGCTCAAGTTAGTGGCTGGTGTTTCCTGCCAGTAGTTCGAGGGCGTGGGGCAGAACCGGGATGAGCGAGGCGAATCCCTCTTCGACCCCTCGCGGGCTCCCCGGCAGATTCACGATCAAGGTGGGACCGCGGCTTCCCACCACTGCACGCGAAAGAACAGCCATCGGGGTCGACTCAAGGCCCCGAGCGAATAAGAGATGCACCAGTCCCGGTGCCGTCCTTTCGATGATGGCTGTCGTTGCTTCCGGGGTCACGTCCCGAGGTCCAAAACCGGTGCCGCCCGTGGTAACCACCAGTTGGGCCTTGACGGCCAGCTCGACCAGCGCGGCAGAGATCAGCTCGCGTTCGTCCGGCACGACCCGGCGGGCGACCACCTCGTAACCGGCAGACTCGAGGGCGGCCGCTAGGACATCTCCCGACTGATCATCCCTCGTCCCGGCGGCGACTCCATCGGAGACGGTCACCACCGCAGCTTTCACGAGGGCAAGTATCTCAGAGTGTCTCAGGTAACGAAGAACGATTGGGGATCAGGCGGAATCGGGATCCCCCGGCTAAATAGAAACCGGAAAAGGACAAACAGGATCACGACCGTCCCCAGCAGGCCCCAGCTGAAACGCTGGGCAGAAGCGCCTTGGTCGGGATCGACCGACTTGGTCCCGGGGGCCGCCAGCAGCGTCGCCACAGTGAACAACCCGTACAGAGGCAGAGCCGAGATGAGGCCCATGCCCGAATCCGGCAAGAAGTAGATCACGGCCAGGAGCGCACCGGCCAGGCCGGCGATAACTGCAATCTTGGCCACGAATGCCAGACGCCGTGAGGGCGTCGAGATTTCTCGGCGGCTGGTGGCAAAAGCCAGGAAAGCCGGAGCCGCCGCGAGCGACACCAGGAGTAACCCGATCGCCCCGGCCACGCCAACGACGACATTGATCCCTGCCGGCAATTCGAAATAGGCCAGGGCGAGCGCGACATCGGAGTCGGCGTCGATCCCAGCTTGGGCCATGGGGACGAATCCCTGGCGAAAGCTGTGAAGGATCAGCCACAGAACGCATAGACGGGACGGATCGTGCCGCCGGCTTCCTGGATATAACGCAAGAAATGCGCCTCCAGCGATCAGAGCGGCCAGCGCTCCACCGGCCAACGCCAGTGGATTGTCACCGGCCGTTAACTCCACCCGATCGTGATAGAGAACCGGAGCCCGATCGAGCAGGAAACCCAACACGAGGCGCCCGATGGAATCGGCCAGAACCGCAATGACAATGCCAATGGTCGAGCAAAGCGCGGAGTTGATCAAGAGCGACTGGTTGTTGCCCGGGCGCGGCTCGTCAGAGAGGGTGGTCAACTGTTCTTCAGACCTAAGCGACGGCATAGTAAGACTTCGACCTTCTGCGCCCGGATATCAAACGGTTTTTGGGTCGTCGTCGAAGGCTTCGATGACGTCATGGCGGGCCAAGGCGCTTGACACCAGGGCCGCCACGATGGCCGTCACCGGCAGAGCCAGGATTGCGCCCACCCCCCCGAGCAGGCTGGCCCCGGCAATGACGGCCCCGATCGAAACTGCCGGGTGGATGTCCATCGTCTTGCTGGTGATGCGAGGGGCGATGAAATAGTTCTCAATCTGCTGATACAGGATCATGGCGACGATCACCCACAAGGCGGTTAGCGGGCTCACCGAGAGGGCGGCCAGAGCGGGAAGGACCATGCCGATGTAGGTCCCGATCACCGGGATGAACTGGGAGACGACCCCCATCCAGATCGCCAGCGGAAACGCGGAGGGGACCCCGAGCGCCGCCAGGACGATCCAGGTGAAAAGTGTGGCGGCGACCGCGAGGAGAGCTCGGGAGTAGGCATAACGTCCGGTGCGCTCCACCGCTGTCTCCCAGGTGTCGAGGACGTATTGCTGGCGATTGGGCGGCAGGGTCGAAAGGAGAAGCCGGCGCCAGGTCGGACCTTCGGCCAGGAGGTAATACGAAAAGAGGGCCACGGTCGCCAGCTGGAAGATAAGGCCGAACACAGTGTTGCCCACCGCCAGCACTCCGCCTGCGACCTGCGACCCGTATTCCTCGATGAGGCTGCCGAGGTCCTGGAACCCCTCACCGAGATCCGGAGTATCGAGGTCGAGGCCAAACCGCTCCGTGAACGTGCTGAGTGAAGCCAGATAGTCCGGTACGCGCTCGATGAGGTTCGATGCCTGGGTTACGAGTACTGGCACCAACGAGCCGACAAAGCCCGCGAACAAAACCAGGGAAAGCAGGAAAACGACCAGGGTGGCGGTCCTTCGTTTCCAGCCTCTGGTCACCAGGGCCTGCACGGCAGGTTCGAGGGCGATGGCAACAAAGACCGACAGGAAGAGAATGTAGAGGATGGAGCGGACCTGATACAGGACCAAGAGAACGATGGTTGCGGCCACCACCACCGCCACGATGACCGCTACCCCCCGCGGCAGCCATTCGGGCGGGCGTTTGCGGTTAGGAAGGTCGACCACGCGCGAAGGCTACAGCCAGCAGGTCGCGAAAACCGATCAGTGCCGCGGGAGTGAATTACCTGCGCTTGCGACGCATCAAGCGCTGCAAGGTCTCTGACTCAGAGAGGGTGTCCGGGCGCCGGCCGGAGAGATCTGCTTCCGTCCTGACTGCCTCGATCCGCCGTCTCTCCCGGGTTCGGGACGTCTGTATTCCCTCCCGCCACAAGTCGGCGTCACCCGCGGTGAGGACCAACCGGCGCAGAGCGACATCGAACAAGAACAGCGCCAGACCGAGAGCAGCCAGCCAGGGCCAGATAGAGACCTCGGCGCGTCCGCGCACGGGGGCGGGGTCGAAAACCTCGGCTGGAGTCGGGTTGAGTCGGCCGGCCGAGAGCCCGGCGATATCGTTGCCGAGAGTCGGGTCAGGTTCCCGAAATGCAAACTCCTCTTCATACGCCGACACTGCACCGGATCCGGACGTCACCTGTGATCCATCTGGGTTGGACTGGGTCACTGCTACCCAGTAGGCGCCGGCCGGCCCAAGAGGGGCGGAGCCGGCGAACTCGCTGCTCGACACCCGGGAAAGCGGAACCAATGCCGTCGCACCGTTGGGACCGCGCACCCGCGCCACAACCGTTGCATCAAGGTCCGCCCCGGTGGGGTTGAACCGGATTTGGAGACGGCCATCCTCGACGAAGGTGAGCGGGGGATTGTCACGGCCGGCGGGAAGGACATCTCGGACCACTCGTCCCCAAAATTCTGAATACGACTCCCAGTCGACCCACTGGCTCGACCACCGGGCCGTGGCGTCAGATGTCCAGGCAGTGGCCCTGCCCAAGCCGCGTTGCCAGGTGGCCAGGAGCGGATCGGCCTGCCCGATTTCCATCACGACTGAAGCCGTGCCCTTGGATTTGGTGAGGACGTAGCCAAGCAGGGGCGGCGAGGTCGTGAGGTCGGCCGTCACCGGCGACGAGGCGCCGAGCACAGGATAAAAAGTGCCCTCGGTTGCCAGGTTGCGGGCGACGGTCAAGGTTTCCTCGACGAAGATCTCCGGTATGGCCTCGAGATCGGTGCCGGCGTAATAACGACCCCCACCCAGTTCCGCCATTCGCGATAGGGTCGTACCGGGTCCCTCCCCCGTCCCGAGAACTGACAGGGTGACGCCGGCGTCGGCGATGCGGCGTGCGATCGGTAGCAGGTCGGCGTCGCTCGGGTCCCAACCGTCGGTGAAGAGCACGATATGTCGAAGCTGTTCGGGGGCACCCTCGAGCTCTTCCAGGGCCACTTCGAGGGCCCGCGAGATCTCAGTGTCTCCCGAGGGGGTGATGACCCCCAGAGCTTCCGTGGGATCGCCGACGGTCGAGGCCGGCGACAGGGGTATCACCCAGTCGGTGCCAGATGAAAAGGCCAGCACTCCCACCCGATCGGTGTCGGCCAGCGCCTCAATCGCTAGTTGGGCCCCGGCCTTGGCGATGTCGGTCTTCACCACCCCGCCCTCGGTGGCTGCACCCATGTTGCAGTGGCAGGCACCCATCGATCCCGAGGAGTCGATCACCAGCACCTCCGCCACCGGCTGGCGGCGAATCAGGTCGTCAGGATTGGAGGAGACGGGCAACACTGCTTCGAGGGGGG
>JBOGEW010000250.1:0-2530 GCA_050742075.1 Acidimicrobiia bacterium | reverse complement strand
CGTTCGCACTCTCGGGGGAAAGATCCTCCCGCTGGCGCGCCGCAGCAATGTTTATGGGGCGCTCGATATGGGCTTGGCGCCCGGTCTGGCTCCGGGGCGGACAAAATCCGAAAAGGTTGGCAAGAGTGCAGTCCAGATTCTCGAAGGTTTGATGGAAGGGTCGATTCTCGGGCTGCTCCTGGTGGGTGCCGACCCGGTGCGCGACGTGCCCAATGGAGATCTTGCTCGACAGGCCCTTGGAAAAGCGCGGTTTGTGGTGGCCCTCGATCAGTTCCTTACAGACTCGTCGCGCTTGGCCGATGTCGTGTTGCCGGTAGAGGGGTTTTCCGAGAAGGACGGAACCGTCACCAATGTCGAAGGGCGGGTGCAAAAGGTCAACCGGGTCGTGCCGGGGCCGGGCCAGAGTCGGCCCGACTGGTCGATCCTCGACGACCTCTCTGACCGGATGGGACGCTCGATCAACCTGGTGTCGGCGGAGGCGATCGCTAAAGAGATCGCCACTGAGGCCCCGGCCTATGTCGGAATCACCTGGGATCTGCTCGATTCCCACAAGGACGGGGTAGTGGTGCCACTTTCCGAAGCGACCCAACCGCTGGTTTATCTGCCAGCCGATGCCCCGGGCAAGTCGCCCTCGGGAGAGCTCGTCCTTCATTACGCCCGGACGATGTTTGACGATGGCGTGTTAATGCGCCATGGCCCATCACTGGAGCATCTCGCTCCCGGTGCCCGCGTTTATCTCAACTTCGACGACGCTCGCCGCCTCGGTCTCGCCGACGGCGACCAGGCGGACGTTCAAACCGCACAGGGCTCGGCCCGACTCACCGTTCGAGTCGACCCCGGTCTCACCCACGGAGTGGTCTACGTCCCCTTCAACCAACCGGGAACCCCCTCGCTGGGCTCAGACCCGGTAGTCACGGTCTCCAAGGCCTAGCTCCCCGCGACCCAGGGCTGTAACCGTCGTCCAGCAACGGTTCCAGCCCACAGAAAATGTGAGAAGACGCCTACCGACCTCTCCGGCTGCCAAGCCAGGCGCCTACCAGGACCAGAGCTGAACCGGCCAGGCTCAGCGGGTGGACCTGCTCTGACAACACGATGACCCCGAGGAGGATGGCGACGACCGGGATTAGGTAGGTCGAGATCGAAGCCCGGGTGGCGCCGACGCGGCCGGCCAGTCCCCCCATGAGGAGGTAGGCGAGGGCCGTGCCGAAGACCCCGAGGGCGAGAATGGCGAGAACCGGAATTGGCTCGAACCGGGAGTTGTCCAGTCCAGTCAGTCCAAGCGGAACGGTCAGCGCCATCCCCACCATCTGCGCTCGCCAGAAGATGGGGAGGGAGCCGTACTTCTGCTGCAGAGGCACCGCCAGATTGAGCGCAAATCCGTAACAGATCAAGGCGATGAGAATCAGCAGCACTCCTAGCGCTTCGGATCGTCCCTCGCCCAGGGAGGGCAAGGCAATCAGGGCCGTCCCGAGGAATCCGACCACGAGCCCCCAGCGCTGATTGGTGCCCGGAGGTCGCTTCAGTAGCGCCCACGCCACGGCTGCGGTAAAGATCGGGTTCGCCCCGTTGAGCATTCCGGTGAGGGCCGAGGACACCCTCTCCTCGGCGAAGGGGAACATCGAGAGCGGGATTGCCATCCAGATCACTCCCAGCAAGGCAATCCGGGGCCAATCGGATCGATCGACCTTTCGGCGGGCGGCAGGGAAGAGACTGAGAACGACGAATCCAAACGCCAGCCGCATGGGCGTGATCACCTCCGGCGCCAGGCTCTCGAGGCCGACGGCGATGAAGAAGAACGATGAACCCCAGATCAGACCCACGCCCAGGAACATCAACCAATCGCGAATGGTGAAGGCATGGACCGAGGTGCCTTCGGTGGTGGAGAGAAAACGCCGGGGGCTTGATTGCAACTCAGTCATGATCGGAAAACGCCTGTTATCGGATAGAAATGCCTCACTATTACTGAAATGAACCCCAACGATCTCTAAATGGTTGCAGCCAATACCGATCGGGCATCCCGGGTAACCCAAGGGTTGGAGGATCTCTGGTTTACCCCGCCCCAGTCGATGGCCGAAATCCCGGGGCCGGGGCCTTCGGAGACCTTGTACCACTTTGCCTCCGCCGGCCAACCTCCGTCGGGAAGCCGTTTCGATTCGAGCAACTCCAACGCCGGCTCGCAACGGGAATCGCCGAGCAAACCGAGCTCTTTCATCCCCACCAGGCCCCCTAGAAAGTCATAATGCCAGTAGAGCGGGTAGTGGAGCCGCATGAAATCCGAGCTCATCGGCGTTCCGTCCCGCCTTTTCAGAAAGAGCTTGCGCGTCAAGAACACCTCGGCCGCCCGCCGCGCCGCCTCGGCCGCAGTTTTCTCACCCGACCAGGCGGCATAGGCAGCAAGCGCCCGCATCGGATGCAACGTCTCCATGAACGAAGAGGTATCGGCCGACGGGGCGCGATCGCAATTCCAGCCACCATCGGGCCATTGCCAGTGCATCAACCGTTCGGCCAGGTGATGGGCGCGTTCATCGCC
>JBOGEW010000249.1:0-1876 GCA_050742075.1 Acidimicrobiia bacterium | reverse complement strand
GATCAGGAAGGCCCCTATCAGCGTCGGATCTTCGCTCCCCCGGATCGATCCCACCACGCCAGCCCGCTCGGGGAGGAGGGAAAAGACCAGGACGACGGAGGTGCCCAGGACGACCGTCGCCCAGATCGTCCAGGCCAGCCGGGCCCTCACACCGCTATCCCTCCTGTGGGCGCAGCGTTGCTCCTGCCTAACTCGCCGTCACAAGAGTCGCCTGACTTGCGGCGCAGTGGCAAGCAATGTCTTCTCACCGCGGCCATGATCACCGAATGCCGGTGTCGTACATGAGCACACCTAGGTCAACTTGCTCCGCCAGCACTTCAACATCTACCGGTTGGGGAGCACCCATAAGTCCCTCGACAGGTTGGGCGTTGATCTCGTATCGGCCTGGAGCGAGGACAAAGGAGAACCTGCCGTTAGCCCCAGTCCTGGACTCGACCACCTTCCCCGAATCGGAGACTGCCAGAACGGTGGCATCGCCCACCGGGCGGGGGGAACAGGACGGATCGGGCGGGTTGGTTTCGACCGGGCAAACTGGACCCGCCAATGCAATGCCGAATACCACGACCCCGGCTTCGGGCGGTTGGCCGCAAGCGGCGACGGCCAGAGTTATCAGCAACGCCATCAATACGATCTGTCTCCAACCATCCAAGCTCATGGCTGGGATTGTTGTAGCGGCCATGGTCAAAGAGCGATAGGAGGCGGTCGAACTCGAAGTCGAGAGTGCCAGTCACGTTCCGGCCTGGGAGAACTCTGCTCATCCAGGTGAAGATGTGCCAGATGCCGGATTAAATTTCGCTCGCCAGGAAGGCCGACTCCGCCGAGTCTCCCTGTGCCTGGCGATCAGGAGGCCGACTCATCATCTCGCTTTCCTGGCGATGGAACCCCTTGTCCTTCGCGGGCTGAGGGGTTATTCGCAATCGCGGGGCTTAACGAATCCAATAAGCCGAGCATCACTCACATCCACCCATTTGGCCGCGCTGGGTCGACTTCCGACCTAGGGAGGCGGTATGCGCCTCCAGAGGCCCCGCGATGGCTATAGCAGACTGGCCGGATGCAGTAAATTGCCGGAAGGCATTGCCGATGATCAGGATATCTCCGGGCTGCGGGCCATCATGCAGCAGTGCTTGTAGATGCGGTCGGAACTAACCGAGTGCCCGTCCCGCTCTTGTCTCGATGCTATCGCAGCGAGACTCATGACCAGCCATCCGGGAGCGCGATGGCCAAGCTCAAGTGTGACATCTCGATATCGGTTGACGGGTTCGTCGCCGGCCCGAACCAAAGCCATGAGTACCCGCTCGGCGTGGGCGGGGAACAGCTCCACGACTGGGTGGTCCCCCTGGCCGCCTGGCGCCAGTCGCACGGCGAGGAGGGCGGCGAGGTGAACGAGAGCACCCCGATCTTCGAGGAGGCGTTCGAGAACGTCGGCGCCGGCGTCATGGGCCGCAATATGTTCGGCCCGATCGGTGGCGGCGAGTGGGGCGACGAGGATTGGAAGGGCTGGTGGGGGGACGAACCTCCCTACCACAACGACGTGTTCATCCTCACCCATCACGCCCGCGATCCCGTGGAGATGGACGGTAGGACCACCTTCCACTTCGTCACCGACGGGATCGAGCGTGCGCTGGAGCGGGAAGTGGACGCAGCCGGCGGCAAGGACGTAAAAGCTCTGGGGCGGCGCGCAGGTAGTCCAGCAATACCTGGCGGCAGGGCTGATGGACGAGCTCGAGATCCATGTTGTTCCGGTGCTCCTCGGCGACGGGGCTCGCCTGTTCAAGAATCTCGGAGACCCGAGGCCCCAGCTCGAACAGGTCCGCGCGGTCGAGGCGCCCGGCGTCACCCACCTCAAGTACAAACCGGTGCGGTGAGCAGCTGGGAC
>JBOGEW010000248.1:0-4249 GCA_050742075.1 Acidimicrobiia bacterium | reverse complement strand
GCGTAACGCCGCTTATCTCGAAAAGGGCCCGAGGCGAATCTTCGCCGGGTCGACGGAGTGGCCCGGATGGTCCCGGGGCGCCAAGACGGCTGAGGCCGCCCTCACCGCGCTGACCGAATACTCCTCCCGGTACGGGCAGGTGGCCGCCCTGGCCCGGGTCGAATTTGATGAGGCCTGGTTCGGGGAATGGAAGGTTGTCGAAACCGTGAGGGGCAGCGGGGCGACCGATTTCGGGGTTCCCGAGCAGGTGGTTTCCTCGGACCGGCGGGCATTGACCGGAGCCACCGCGCGGAAATGGGCGAGCCTGCTCGCCGCCTCGTGGCAACACTTCGACGACATCGCCGGGATCGCACCTGCCGTCCTTCGCAAAGGACCACGGGGCGGGGGCCGCGATCGAGAAGCGGTTCGCCTCCACGTCGAAGAAGCGGAGGAGTCCTATGGCGCCACCATCGGCCTCTCACGAAAGCTCGACGCCCAGGAACGCCGCGCCGAGATGATCGGAATGGTGGAGGCGGGAAGCAGGGGCGAGCCGATGGCGGGCAAGAAGTGGCCGCTTCGCTACGCCGTGCGCCGCATCGTCTGGCACGTCCTCGACCATGCCTGGGAGATCGAAGACCGAGCAAACTGAAAGGGCCCCGGTGTCGGGGCCCTTTGCGGGTTATCTCTTCTTGGCCGCTTTCTTGGTTGACTTCTTGGCGGCCTTCTTAGCTGGTGCCCTCTTCTTTGCAGCCTTCTTTGCCGGCGCCTTCTTGGCAGCCTTCTTAGCCGCAGCTTTCTTTGCAGCCATCCACCCTCCATTTCACTGTCGATGGAGCTGACACCGTGCCAGCGACGCTGCACGTTATTCGAGATGTGGCCGGATTCTCGGTTTTGTCTTAGGTGGTTTTGGCATTCTCGGAGGCAATGCGCCGGCCCGCGCTCTCACCGAAAGTTTGCGACCAGATTGGTGTGAAGAGAAGACCCACCGCAGTGATCACCAACAATAAAGGTGCGAGCTCGGCCACGCGTCGGTAGCCTGTGCTGTCGGCGATCGCAGTCCCCAGCAATGCGCCCACCGGAAGCGTTGACCAACCAATGGTGCGCGCGGCGGAGATCACGCGGCCGAGCATCGGGCCTGGGGTGTAGGTCTGGCGGATGGTGGCGAGAGGCACGTTCACCAGTGAGAGTCCGACGAACATCGTGAAGAAGATGAGAAGGGCGATCACTCCGTAGGTGCTCCTCACCGCTAGGAGGAACATCACCCCGAAAAGGAATAGGCCACCGGTGAGAACTCGTCCCAAGCCAAAGCTTCGAACGAGACGGGGGGCGAGGACGGCGCCGACAATCCCCCCGAAGCCCAAAGTCATGAAAAGGATCCCGAGCTGGCTCTCGTTGGCCCCGAGGAGATCGGTCCCGATGACGACCAGCGTCGATTCGAGGAAACCCACCGCGGCGTTGGCGGTGGCGGCGGCAATGGTGGAGGCCCGCAGGCGCGGTTCGCTCCAGAGAAAGCGCAGCCCGTGCCAGGCCTCGGCGGCGAAGCTCGACCGGTCAACGCCCTCGAGTCGGACCGGCACCTTTCCGATGAGGACGATCGAGACCGCGGAGGCGAGGAAGGTCAGGCCGTTGATGAAGAAACCGGGGGCGACGCCAAAGAAAGAGGCGAGCCAGCCGGCGAGGAACGGTCCCAATACCAAGGCGAACTGCTGACTGGTGGCGATGCGGCTGTTCGCCACGGTGATCCGACTGGAGCGGACCAGGGAAGGGACCAATGCGTAGAGCCCGTTCTGGAACACCGAGGAGAAGGACCCGATGATGAACGAGAGAAGGAACACCACGAGCAGCGTCGAGGGGCTGGGCTCGAGGGCGACAAAGCCCAGGGCAAAGAAGGCCAGCGCCCGGGCGATGTCAGCTACGACTAGAACCGAGCGCAGCGGTAGCCGGTCGAGCAAGACACCGCCGACCAATCCCAGCAACAAGCCGGGAACGGTCTCGAGGGCATAAGTGAGGCCGAGGCTGAGAGTTGACTCGGAGATCGAGATCACAAAGAGCGGAACGGTGACGTAGGCGATGTAGTCGCCCACCTGGGAGATCGCCTGTCCCCAGAACAGGGCTGAGAATCGGTCTCCCAACCCCGGGTCCCGGTGCTTCCCCCGCGCACGGAAACCGAATATCCCCATGAAGGTCGCGAGGTTAGGTGCTGCTAAACCGCGATACGGATGCTGCCTCGATCATTTGGTTGGCATTCCTCCGATGAGTTCGTGACCGCGCGGGATTACTCTGCTGACACATGAAGACCGAGGCGCGAGAACTTCCCGACCTGGTGCGCGACTTATGGGACATGACGAAGGAGTACCTCCGGCAAGAAACGCTCGATCCCGCCAAACGTCTGGGACGTCGCGCCGGCTTCGGCCTTGGCGGTGCCGCCCTCTTCTCCCTCGCCGGCCTGCTCTTCACCTTCGGTGCTTACGCTTTGCTCCGTCGCTTCCTTCCCGACACACCGTGGTGGGCTGTGGGAGCTCGATTCATCACCTTCGTATTGGCGGCAGCCGCCGCGGGGATCATCGTTTGGAGGATGTCAGATGACCGTGACGAGATCTGATCTCGAATCAAAGGCCCGCCAGATCTCGCAGGTGGTGACCGAGACCAAGGAGTCGGCGCAGAACACCGCCGTGGCAGCAGGAGTCGGGGTGGTCCTGCTGGTCGGTCTCGCCTACCTCATGGGACGCCGCAAGGGCCGCAACGGTCGCGCCGTCGTCGAGGTGTACAAGGTCTGAATCCGACCCGCCGGCGATCTAGACCGGTCGGTCGATATCTAGTGAGCGGGAGTTGGCCCTGGCCCCGCGGATTACGAGGGTCTCCCCGGGCTTGAGAGCCTTTCGAACCAGCAGTTCGCGGGTGGGCTTCTTCTTCCGATTGCGTTGCCAGAGAGCGAGAGCCAGTAGAGCTGCCCCGCTCAGCAGGCTGTTGCGGTCCCCGGTGCGAAGTCCCCGTAGCGTTCTGTTGAATCCGGACGTGAGAGGGTCCATGCCTACCCTTTACTTTCCTGGTCGTTTCGAAACCTGTCAATTATGCGCAACCAGAAAACAATGCAGTGGGTGGCGTGGGTGCTGATAGGTGCCCTGGTGATCGGGGCGATCGCCACCGCCCTCAGTCTCTTCTTCCGGTGACCGCCGCCTTTCGGCAGGCTCTGTGACCTTTCAGGCCGATGACAATGCGTTGTTGATCGACGCCAAGGGCCGCCGCTACCTGGTGCGACTGCAGCGAGGCAATCAGTTCCACTACCACCAGGGCATCGTCGATCACGACACTCTGATCGGCTCCGAGCCGGGTCGAACAGTGACCTCGACCGGGGGAGGAACGCTTCTGGTCATTCGTCCCCGTCTTTCCGACTTCATCCTCAAGATGCCGCGAGGGGCGACGGTGATTTATCCCAAGGACCTGGGTCCGATAGCCGTTCATGCCGACATCGCCCCCGGGATGACGGTCCTCGAGGCGGGGACCGGTTCGGGTGCCCTGACCCTGGCTTTGCTTCGTTTTGTCGGACCGGGCGGGAAGGTCGTGAGCGTGGAACGACGCGACGACCACGCCGCGATCGCCCGCCGGTCGATCGTCCGCTGGTTGGGCGAGCTTCCTCCCAATCTCGATCTACTGGTGGGAGAGGTCGAGGACATCATCCCTGAGGTGCCCGCTGACCGACTGGTACTCGATCTTCCCGAACCCTGGCATGCGGTCGCACCGGCGGCGGCCCACCTCCCGGGTGGATCGATCTTCTGCGCCTACCTTCCGACCGTCCCCCAGCTGCAGAACCTGACTGACGCGCTCCGGGCCAGCGGTGCGTTTGCCCAGATCGAGGTCTTCGAAACCCTTCATCGCACCTGGACGGTCGCGGGAAGGTCGGTCCGGCCCGACCACCGCATGGTGGGCCACACCGGGTTCATCACGGTGGCGACGCGTGTCGCTCCGATGGAAGCCCCCCTCGGCCCTTCGGGCCACTCCCCCCAACACTCGCTGCGCTCGCTGGGGGGAGAAACAGAAGTGTCTCCCCCCGAAGGGGGGAGTGCCGGCGTAGCCGGGGAGGGGGGAGAAGCCGAAGGTCCAATTTCTCCCCCCGAAGGGGGGAGTACCGGCGTAGCCGGGGAGGGGGGCAATTGATGGCTGAACGGCCCGGTCGCTCGACCATTCTCGTCCGCGTCTTCGGACCGGATGGTCCCGGTCTTACCGCCGGGTTGATGGGCGTCTTGAGTGCCGGCGGCTGTGAGCTCTACGA
>JBOGEW010000247.1:0-10344 GCA_050742075.1 Acidimicrobiia bacterium | reverse complement strand
TCCGGGTGATGACGAGTCGTACGAAGCAAGATTAGAGGCTCGCTTTTTGACGGCCAGGAAGCCGACAGGTGGACAGCGGTGTCGTTAGGACGTTGTGGACCCTACTGGACTTGAACCAGTGGCCTCTTACGTGTCAGGGAAGTACCGCGCCGGCCCCTGACCAGGGGAAACGTCGAATTTCCCAATTGGTGACCGACATTTTCGGTGCTCGCCAGTCGCCGATAGTCGCGGTCCTTTTGCACTGATTCGCGAACAAAACGCGTCCTGGAAACTTGGCTGCTCAAGGTCGACGGCACACCTTCCGCGCGACTTCCTTGGCACAAGACCAAAGAAACCGCGCCGAATTTCACCGTACGGTTCTTGGCTCTAACTGCGGACGTCCTCCTTGTAGGCTCGCGACTCCGCGCATCCCTTTGGCAGTAGAGGACAAGACGCTCGCCGCCATGCATCATTTCAGAGGCGTACTAGGACGACCGTCCTGCTGCTAAAGCGGAGGCATCAAACAATCGATGTGGTTCGGCAAACGTTTCGGCTTCCTGATCGCCCGTCCTCACAAAATGATCGGCACGGGCCTCAACTACGCCGACCACGTACCCGAGATCGGCGCACAGATACCGGAAGAGCCGGTGGTCTTCATGCCGCTCCACTTCGCCGAAAACGCGAATCTGAAGGCCTTCAGTCCTGATTCATCAAACACACTGAGAGGAGGGTGTCTTCGGTGACGCTGTGCCAGTCGTGCTGTGTGCCGGGCAGAAAGACATATAGCTCAGGCCCCTCATAAGCCAGCTCGGTCCCGTTCTGCAATCCCAACCTCCCTCGCCCCCGCACCACTTGGCAGAAGGCTATATCGGGACTGGAGTGCATGGCGAAAGACCCGCCGACCTTGATCTCGACCAGCTGAATCTCGGCCCCGGGGACCGAGAGCACGTTCACCAGACTCACCCTGTCGAGAGGCTTACCGTCGTACTCCTCAAGCGGCTCCCATTTGGGAGAGTCTTTCACGTCGTACAGAACTCCGTTCTTGAGGCGGAACACGGTCGTCCTCATAACTCCTCCTGTCAATCCTCAGCAGCCAGCCCTAATGCTTCGAGCACGATCTCCAACGCGGCAACACCGGTGCGTTCGACTGCTTCTTCCGTCGAGGCCCCGGCGTGAGGGCTGGCCACAAAACCGGGAAGACCCCACAACCGCGATTCGGGGCCCGGTCGATCCCCGAAGTCGTCGAAGGCGGCACCGGCGAGGCGACCAGAACCGAGGGCGTCGGCTACCGCCTCGATGTCGGCCAGATCGAAGCGGGCGGTGTTAATCAGGTAGGCGCTGGGACGCATCAGTGCCAGGAACGACGCGTCCACCATGTGGCGCGTCTCCTCGTTGAGCGGGACGTGAAGTGAAACAGCGTCCGAGCTGGAGACGAGCTCGTTCGTGGTCACAAGTGGGACATCGGTTGTAGACACGTAGGGATCGTGGGCAACAACCTCCATACCCAGAACCCTTGCCATAAGGGCAACCCGTCCCCCCACCTGCCCCAGCCCGATCAGACCCAACCGCCTTCCGGTCAGTTCCACGCCGATGTGACGGTCCCATCGCCCGGCTGCGGCCGACGTGTGGTGGGGCACGATCTGGCGGGCAAGGGCGAAGAGAAGAGCCAACGTCAGCTCGGCGACAGCCTGCGAATTTGCGCCCGGTGTCGACGCGACCGTCACGCCTCGTTGCTCCGCTGCCCTGAGGTCAATGTTGTCCAAACCACTCCCGTACTTGGCGACCACCCGCAGCGGGCCGGAGTCGAGCACCCGAGCCGTGACCGGATCGACCCCGACAATCAATGCCTCACAGCCGTCGACCAACTCGATCATCTCGTTCTCGGTCAGATGCCGGTCAACCGACGAATAACGGGGCGTGAGACCGGAGACGGCGAGGATCTCCTGGTGCCGGCCTAGCACCTGACGGAAGGAACGGGGACTGACCGCTACCGAGCTCAAAGGCTCAACCCCTCGAACACCAGCCCGGATGCCATCACCAATGCCCGATAGGCCTCCAGGTAATGGCGATAAGTCCGATGACGCTCAGGGTCAGGCCTGATCGGTTTCCCAGTCGGCTGCCAGCGCCGTGCGGTCTCAGCCAGATCGGACGCGGCCAGGTGGCCGGTCCCGGCAGCCGCCATCAGGGCATCACCCAGGACCCCACTCTCCTCGCGCATCGTGGGCACCCATTCGATTCCCAGCACATCGGCCTTGATCTGGTTCCACAATCCCGACCTGGCGCCCCCTCCCAGGACTCTCGCCTCGCTCGGGGCTTTCCCGCCGAGCTCGGCCATAAGCCCGGCCCATTCCGCATACTGATAGGCGATGCCCTCGAGGATCGCACGGAACATGTGTCCGTGCTGATGGCCTCCGGTCAGCCCCATCCACCCGGCACGGGCATGGGGGTCGGGGGGCAGGACTCTCCCCTGGAAGTGGGGGTACCAGAGCAGCCCGCCAGAGCCAGGCTCCGCCGTCGCCGCCAGCTTGTGCAGGCGCTCATACCCGTGGGGATCGGCATCGAGCCTGGCAATCTCATCTCGGAACCAACGCAAGGCGAGCCCGCCACCGTTGATGAAGGCGACCGAGAGGAAGGTGCCGGCGATGACCGAGTGCGTGGCCATGAAGGTGCGGCTCGCTACGTCTGGGGCGTATTCGGCGAGGCAGAGTGCGAAGACGCAGGCAGTGCCCGCCGAGTCGAATGCCTGACCGGGCTCGACCACGCCGGCTCCGAGGGCGGCCGCCGCCTGGTCGCCGGCCCCGGCGACGATGGGAGTGCCCACCGGCAGCCCCGTGGCCCGGGCAGCGTCTTCACCAACCGTGCCGACAACGTCGAGCGGGTCGACGATTTCGGGCAACAAGGCGCGATCGACGTCGAACTCCTTGAGCAACTCATCTGACCAGACGCAGCGCTCGGTATCGGCGAGATTGGTGAAATGAAGGTAGGTGCGATCGATGAATGCGTCCTCGACGCCGAGACCGGCCAGACGTCCCGCCACGTAGGCGCCGGGGACCACGAACTTCGCGATCCGCTCGAAATCCTCGGGTCGTTCGTGTCGCCACCAGAGGATCTTCGGCCCGTGCGAATAAGTGGGCGGGCAACCGGAGAGCTCCGTGACCCGTTGGCTCCTTCGGCCCATGGACTTGATATATGGAGCGCAGCGGGAGTCCAGCCAAGAGTCGAAACGAGTCGCGGGACCGAAGCGATCGTTGATGCTCCCGATGCCGGACATCTGACCGGAGAAGGCGACGCCACCAACTTCGACATCGCCGCCTGCCGCCTCAACCGCGGCGCGAATCGTGCGATGTGCCGAACCCTCTATCTGGTCGAGACTCTGCTCGACCACCCCGGGTCGGGGCGTGTGTACCGGAACTTCTTCGAAAGCTTGACCCAGGATGTGACCGTCGATCGATACGACGGCGGCTTTGGTTCCCATAGTGCCAAGGTCGCAACCAACGAAGGCGAGCACCTCCTCAACTCCGGTAACGATCGTTGGGGACAACTTTCGGACCGTCTTGGCCCTTCACCACCACCACCGGAAAGCCCTCCTTCTCAATAGTTGCATAGTCGTGACCGGCGTCTGCGACATAGGCGGCGAAGAAGACCAATCGATCATCCCCACTGTTCACGCTGCGGTGGGCCCACCCGCCCGGCACGTAGTTGATGGCACCGGGCTCAATCGGCTCGACCGCATGTCTGCCGTCCTCGGTGGCCATGACCAACATCCCGGTGCCGGCGAGACCTACGTAGACTTCGGATCGATCCCGTTTGCGATGGAAATGCCCTTTGGTCATATGAAACTCATCGCCAACGGTTCCAGGCTCGAGGATGGTGGTGGAGCATTGGATCTCCGAGTTCTCCTCAGGAACGGGCATCAGGAATACCCGGTAGATCAGGCGATCATGCTCATCAACCTCGTTCAGGTACATACCGGCCATGTCGACGAGTCTCCGTTCGACCGTACCGAGGTCAGGATGGAGATGGCCATTCGCCAGACTCATCATCACCGTGAACGGATCCAGCTTCGGAAGCATCTCAGCCACCTTTCTCTACCTCGACCAGTACTTTCGAATTGCCGTGTCGGTAGGAACCGACAAGTGCCTCCCGCACTTCTTCCAAGCTCATCATCTTCGTTGGAAGCCGGCCCAGATCGACCTGGCCGGTAACTGCTAAATCCAAGGCCTGGCGATAGTCGGACATGCGCGACCCGGTGGATCCCACCAGGCTCAGATGTCGGTAGTGGACGAGGTTGGCGTCGATCAGGCCAGTGCCAGGTATCCCGGCGAAAGCGTGAACTCTTCCCCCTACCGCAACAGCTTCCAGAGCGTAGGCAAGCGCCTCCGGCGCGGGAGCCGTGACAATGCCGACGATGGGGTTCTCACCGAGCTGCGGACCGGGAAATTCTCCCGCCGCCACGACCGCATCGGCGCCAAGCTCGGCGGCAAGATGCCGCCGTCCTATTGAGCGTTGCGACACCACCACCCGCAGACCTCGGCTTTGCAACGCCCACATGGCCAGAACCCCCATGGTCCCGGCTCCTACCACCAGCCCGGTATCGCCGGGACCGACGTTGAGCAAATCGACCGCGTGGAGACAGCATGCGAACGGTTCGAGAAGGGGCGCTTCCTTCAGGGGGAGACGACCAAGTGGCGTGAGATGCTGCGCCGGGACCACGACGTATTCGGCCAGGCCGCCATCGCGATCGATACCGATCGATTTCCGGTCCGGACATCGATTCTCGAAGCCGAGCCGACAGAAGCGACAATGCCCGCAACCGATGTCAGGATGAACACCGACCGGCGTCTGGTCTGCGAGCCAGCCCCCGATCTCGTGTCCGATCACCCGCCCAGGCTGGGTGCCTTGTCTCGCCAGCCTTTGGTCGGTGGCACAAACACCAGCGACCGCAACCCTCACCAGCTCCTCGCCGACGGACGGCTTGGGCAGGGGCAACTCGGCTAAACCCACCTTTCCCGGACCGTGGATCTGGATCGCCCTCACGACCTGCCCAAGGCGATCGAACGGCCTTCGCTGAGCGATCGGTTGATCGTCATGACTGCCTCGAGGGCTCTATAACCGTCCTCGATGCCGGGATAGTCGGTGCCGCCTTCGATGGACAGGGCAGCAAAGGCCGCATCCTCGGCCCGGTAGGCCTCGGCGAAGAGCCGGGCCCATCCACGAACCGGGTCGGTCCTCGCTTCACCCCGACGCACCAGCAGCGGACCCTCTATCGGACTACCGGCCATGACGATTCCCTCCGAGCCATATACCTCGATGCGGGCGTCATACCCGTAGCTGGCGGGACAAGCGCCATCGATATGGGCCAGGGCGCCGCCGTCTAGTTCCGCCTGGATCGACACCATGTCCACGAAACCGGGGTAGGCCTTAGCCAAGTCGGGCCGCTTGGCGGCGCGTCCTAGGGCATGGACCCTCGAGAACTCCTGACCAGTGATCCACCGGACCGTGTCGATATCGTGTGAGTTGACCTCGGCAACCAAGCCCCCAGATTGCGACACGTCCCAAGCCCACTGTGGGGGAAGACCAGGGCCCCGGGTGATAGAGCGGATCATGAGTGGCTCGCCAATGGCGCCCTCAGAGACGAGTTGAGCCGCCCTTTTGAATCCATCGTCATAGCGGCGCATGAAGGCCATCATGAACTTGGTGGGAGCCTTTTCTGCCGCTTCCCGAATCTGCCGACCTTCGCTCAGGTTGGAAGCCAGCGGCTTTTCGCTGAGGACGTGCTTGCCTTCCTTCAGTGCGGCTATGGCGAGGGCAGCGTGAGTGGGAGTGGGCGAAGCGATAACGACGGCGTCGAACCGTTCATCGACGACTGCTTCGTCGGGGCTCTCGAGGATGAGGCAGCCGAGAACCTCGGCGGCGGCGCGCGCATCAGGAGACGGGTCGGCAATTCCCGCCAACCGCACCCCGGGAACCCCCGCGGCGAAGTTGCGAGCATGGACCATCCCGGCTCTTCCGGCCCCTACCACCAAGACTTCGAGTGTCCTCACGAGTTGTCGACCCGGGTGCTGGCCCGCCTTCGCCACTGGTCCAACGCCACCACAGCCACAATGATTGACCCGTTCGAAACCCGCTGCCAGAACTCCGAAACACCAATGATGTTGAGCCCATTGGAGAGGACTCCAATGATCAGTATTCCGATCACGGTGCCCCCAACCGTGCCCTCACCTCCGAAGAGGTTGGTGCCCCCAACTACCACCGCGGCGATCGCTTGGAGCTCGAAGCCCTCACCCATTAGAGCGTTGGCGCTGGAGAGACGCCCAGCGAGCAGGATGCCGGCGAAAGCAGAGATCAGGCCGGACAGGGCGTAGATCTTGAGCTTGGTCCGACCAACGCTGATCCCGGAAGCATGCGCCGCCTCCGGGTTGCCACCCACGGCAAGGGCCGACCGACCCAACTTCGATCGCCCCAACACGACCGCGCCGAGCACAGCCACCAAACCGGCCATCAAAGCGATCACCGGTATAGATCCAAGGGAAGCTGCCCCCAGGTAATTGACCGACCCAGGCAATGTCCGCCCTTCCACCACCCGGTTGAACGTGGGCACCGGTAGGCCACCCGTCACCAAGAGGGCAACGCCTCTCACCGCCGAGAAGGTGCCGAGCGTGGCGATTATGTCGGGCACCCTCCAGTAGCGGATAACGAGGCCGTTGATCACCCCCACCACCAGCCCGGCACCCAACCCGATGGCCCACGCCAACGGCTCAGGGAGACCCCAGTGAGCGAAAGAAACGGCCATGAGGCTGCCGGACAGGGCAGCAGTTGAAGCAACCGAGAGGTCGATCCCGGCGGTGATGATGACCGCCGTCTGGGCAATCGCCAGAATCCCTGGAACCGCGAATTGGCGAAGGATGTTGAGAAGGTTCCTTCCTGTGAGAAAGCTCGGCGTTAGCAGGGAAAAAACGATCATCAGGAGCGCGAGGATGATCAACGCCCCCCCGCGGCCACCGGCGGAGGCCAAAAGGCGGGCTATGGGACTCTTCGAACCGGGGCTGGCCGCGGTGTCGGGACCCTGGGTCTCAGTCGTGTAATCCACCAGCCGCCTCCATGATCTGTTGCTCATCCACCGTCGGGTCGAACTCGGCGACCAGCCCCCCGGCAGACATGACGAGAATGCGGTGGCCCAAATCGCGGGCTTCGCTGATCTCTGAGGTGCCGTAGAGAATTGCCGACCCGTCGCCCGCTAGCTTGCGCACCAGACGGAAGACTTCGGCCTTGGCACCGACGTCGATACCGCGAGTAGGGTCGTCGAGGATCAAAATCTTTGCTTGCGCGCACGTCCAGCGACCCAAGGTGACCTTCTGTTGGTTTCCGCCCGAAAGCGTCCCCGCGGGTCGGTCGGGCGAGTCGACCCTGATCTCCAGTTCGTCGATCAGGCGGTTGCTCTGGGACGTTTCCCATTCCCGGTCGACCAGCGGCCCTCGTCCGACCCGACGGAACGTGGCGAGGGTGATATTGGCCGCCACCGACAAACGCGACACCACCCCTAGCGCCCTGTCCGGAGCGACATAACCCAACCCCAGAGCGATGGCATCGCCAGGTGACCGAAGATGTACTTCTTCGTCGTTCATCGAGATGCTGCCGGTGGTGGGTGGATCCAACCCAAACAGGACCCGGGCCAGCTCGGACCTCCCCGAGCCAACCAACCCAAAAGTAGTGACGATCTCTCCTGCCCGCAGCTCCAGGTCCACCGGCCGTAGGCGGGGCGGCCGGCCCAGCTGGCGCGCGCTCAACAAAACTCGACCGTTGTGGGAGGCTCCGATCTTGTCGTCCTTTGCCAGGTTCGACAGCTCCCGGCCCACCACCAGGCGGGCAAGGTCCCGCTCGGTCACCTCGCCGATGGGAGTCGAAGCCACCACCTTGCCGTCGCGCAAGATTGTGACCCGATCTGCGATCTCGATGATCTCGGCGAGGCGATGCGAGACATAGATCACTGCCACTCCTGAGTCCGTGAGGTCTGTAACGATGCCGAAGAGACGGTGCGCCTCGGGCCCGGAGAGAGCCGAAGTTGGCTCGTCGAGAAGCAGCACCCGGGGGTGGGTCGATAGGGCCTTTGCCATCTCCACCAGTTGGCGCTCGGCCATGCCCAACCCGGCAACCCTTGCTTCGGGATCGACCTCGAGACCGACACGATCGAGGTGGGTTCTCGCCTCATCCACCAGCCCGGCCCAATCGACCAGACCGCGTCTCATTGGCCATCTACCCAGGAGGACGTTTTCGGCGACGCTGAGCGAGGAGACCAGGCTCAGGTCCTGATAAACGATGGCCACTCCAGCCCTTCTCGCCTCCTCCGGCGAGCCGAAAGGTATTGGTTGACCGTCTATTTCCAGCTCGCCTTCGTCCGGAACGACAGACCCGGCGATGACCTTGATCAAAGTCGACTTCCCGGCACCGTTCGCACCCAAAAGCGCGTGCACCTCACCGACGTCGACCCCAAAGTCGACGCCGATGAGGGCTCGTGCGCCCGGATATGCCTTGCTAATACGCCGGGCAGCCAGTGCCCCCCGAGGGGCTAACTGCACTCTGCTTTGATCCCTTCCCAGTCGATAGCTCGCAGAGACGGCTCCGGATAAAAGAGGTCGGCGTTTCCGTCGTACACAGTCCGAGGTCGGATGTCTTCGAGTGGGGGAACATCCAAACCGCAGGCCAGCCTCACCGCGAATTCGGTCCCGAACCAACCCCACTCCGGGAACCCATGATGAGTCTCGGCGATGATCTTCCCGGCGCGGATCGCATCTGTCGACTCGGGGGTCACGTCATTAGTAAAGACGGCGACAGCGTTATCGGCCGGCCCGCCCGACCCCGAAGCGTCCAAGATCCCCAGGCGCTCGGCGGTGATCATCGCTCCCAGGCCCATCTCGTTGGAGGCAGCCCAGACAAAGTCGAGCTCCTCGGGACCGAACCGGGCGAAGAAGTCCTCGGCCGCGGCGATCCCCTTCTCTCGGTTCCAGTCGGCGGCAATTGGCTCCGCCAGGATCTGCACCCCGGGATAATCGGCGATCACGGAGTTGAACCCGTCGAGTCTGGTCTGGGAGAAGAAGGTGCCGGCAATACCCTCAATAATCACGCCGTTGGCTTGGACCACACCTGGGTCAACATCGGCGTAGAGGCTCTGCCAGAACTCGAGGTCGAGGAATTGATCAGGGCCGACGTCGACCGCGTCACCGAGCCCGAGCACTCCTGGCCCGCCGAAGTAATCGAGCGTGGCATAAGCGGAGACCATGGCCGCTTGAGTGTTATCGAAGCCGATGTAGGAAGCCACCTCAATGCCTTCCTGCTCCTCTAACAGGTTGACCATGATTACCGGAATCCCCGCCTCATTCGCCGCTTGGATTCCCGGCTTCACGGCCTCAGTGTCCGCCGGCGAGATGGCGATCACGTCCACTCCCAATGAGACGTAGTCCTCGAGAATGGCCAGCTGGTCGGCGAAGTCAGTGTGTGTTGCGGGCGAGCGGCTTATCACCTCGACGTTGAACCCTGCCGCGTTGGCCTCTGCTGCCGCCCCTTCGAAAAAGTCGGTGGCGGTCTGGAACACACCGGTGATGTCTGGCGGTGTCCAGCCGATGACGATTTCCTCCTCCCAGCGGGCGGCGCCAACCGGTTCGGCGCTGGTTGTCGTGTCTCCACTTCCAGAAGTTGTGGCTGTAACGCCGCTCCCAGCTGTGGTAGTCGTAACAGCGGCTCCGCCGCCGCATGCGACTGCAATCAGTGCCAGCACCAGGATTAGCGCCGGCATTCTCGATCTTGTCATTTTTCTCCTCCTGCTTGCTCAGATCACACGACGGTGTACCCACCGTCGATGACGAGTTCCGTTCCGTTCAGATACGACGCTTTGTCGGACGCGGCAAAGACCACAGCGGCGGCGATCTCTTCTGGTCTGCCCAGCCGGTGAGCCGGACGGCTGAAAGCCAGCATCCGCTCGTGGGCTTCGGGGTCAGGAGCCGTTGCGATCGCCTCGTCCACGAGCCGGGTTCGAGTGGTGCCCGGGCATACGGAAACCGCTCTGATCCCACGCGAGGCGTAGTCGGCGGTTATCGAGCGCGTCAGCATGACCAGGCCCGCCTTCGACATGTTGTAGGCGACCTGGCCAGGTACCGCGACGAGACCAGCCTCGCTGGCCACATTGATAATGATCCCGGCACCCTGAGTCAGCATCACCTCGAGGGCGAGCTTCGCCAGGACTACGGGGGCCCGCAGATTGATCTCCATTAGCCGATCGAACCGCTCTAGGTCGAGCCCGTCGACTCCCGCCAGAAAGTGAATCCCGGCGTTGTTGACCAGAAGATCGAGAGTCCCGGTGGCATCTACCAC
>JBOGEW010000246.1:0-3455 GCA_050742075.1 Acidimicrobiia bacterium | reverse complement strand
GGCCACCACTCATCGATCTGTGGCAGTGCGAGCAACGGGAGAAGTCCGATAACCGCGCCCACCGCTCGCGCTAGCGGTAGCTGCTCGGGCCGTCGCGGCACCTGGTCTGCCGGTCCGAGCAGCAGGTTCAACGCCAGGCCCACTATGAGCCCTAACACAGCTCCGGCCAAGGCTCCTGCCACCGACCCGATCATCGCCCCGATGGTGCCGTAGATGACGAAGGCGGCGATCGCCTCGACTCCACTCGAGTCCAACAGCAGAAAGGCAGCCAGCGCGATTCCAATGGTCCCACCGGAGAGTGCTCCCATTCCGGAGCCGCTCGCGATGGCCCTTGACACCGTCGACATCACGTCCGCCCCAACGCGCCTTCGAACAAGGCGGCGAGGGAAGCCATGGCATCGAAGACCGGATCAGCCTCGGATTGGGTGGGATCGAGGCGCTCCATCAACTCGATCCCGAGAAACACCGCGGCGATGGCATAGGCTGCCTCGCGACGGGGGATCAGGTCCCGGAGCGGACTCCCCTCGAGCCCCCGGTTCAACGCCTCTTCCACCAGGTCGATCCAACCCCGGAATCCCGCCAGCACTGCCTGACCCATCTCCGGGTCGGAGGCTGCCGCCGCCATCATCTGCGTGACGATCGTGACCGATCCACTTCGCTGGTCATCGGCATGGAGACGACGGGCGATCTCGACCAGATCGGTCAGGGAGGTGGACTTCGTGGCCGCCTCGGTGTACTTGGCCACCTGGCGCGCCGACGACCAGGCCGCCGCCTCGATCAATAGTCGGTTGACACTGCCGAAGTGGTAGAAGATCAGCGCCTGGTTGAACCCGCCGGTGGCGGCGATGGCTCGGGCGCTGGTTCCGACGATGCCGATGGTCCGCAGCGTCTCGAGCGCTGCGTCCATGATCCGTTGCTTGGTGGTGGGCTCGTCAGTGGGCATGGGGCTCCTCGCACCAAGAGCATTCCACGTCTGCTCCGACCGGCGCTCCAAAGCGCTTACGGTTTTTGGAGATCAGGTAAAAGAACCGCTCGGCCAGAGGGGCCAACGCCGGCCCCGACAGTCGATAGGACCACGATCGATAACGCCGGGTCGCCCAGAGACAGGTGAGAAAAGCCGCTGGTCCGACCCAGGCCTGGCCCCTGTCGTCGGCGACGACCAGTTCTTGGCCCAGCCAGGGCAGGGTGCCGAAGCGGCGTTGAGCTTCCGGCGAACCTGCGGCGAGAAGCTGCACCGGCACATGGCAGGGTTGGGTGAGTAGCCAATCCCGTGCCCGCCGGCAGAGGTGGCATGTTTCGTCATAGACCACGGTGAGGCTGCTCATAACTTCGCTTACGTGGTGGGGGGAATCAACACCTGGGGGGCGATCGGCGGGGGAAGGTGACGCTCTTCTCCCCGAGACCGGATCTTCCAGAAGAGACCGACGTTGATGAAGTGGATGATGGCCAGCGTCACCAGGAGGAGAGCGAGCCGATTGACGAGGGTGCGTACAGCGCCGAAGGCATCGAGGCTGGTGTCGGTGCGGATGATGTAGAGGGCATAGCCCAGGTTCAACATGTAAAAGCCGACTACCAGCAGTCGGTTCACCGCCTCGGCCAATCCCGGCCGGTCGCTGAAGACATCTTGAAGAAAGATCGCTCCGCTTCGAAAGAGCGTTCTCGCCAGCCACACCGTCAGCCCGACGGCGACGGCGGCGTAGACAACATATACGGCGATGCCGTACTCACTCCCGCTCATCTCAACCTCCTTGATCGAGTGCTTTGAGCATTTGCTTAAATCATACGCTCAAACCGGGAATCTGTCAAGGGGTGGCTCGGGCATTTACTGTCTCGATCCGTGGGCGAAGCATTAGTGGCGGTCTCGGTCCCTCAGTTGGGTGATGCCCGGCGTCGCCATTGGGCGAAGGTCGTGACGGCGATTGACGATGCCAAGTCGTCGGGTTGGGCCTACGTGGGTGACTTCGTCGCCGACGGTGGGACCCAGGACTTGCCGGTTGGGGCCTTGCTCTTGCTCTATGGGGAACGGGGAAGTTCCGCCAACCCACAATCGTTGGCGGCTCTCTACTCGGTGGGCGCGGATTCGAGCTTGACGCTTGAAGGCGAGGCGAAAGGGAGAGCATGGGCGCGGACTTTGCGGGACCGGGCCCAGGAGGTTCTCAACGTCCTGACCGTGCGTTCGCTCGATCTCAGCGCGGTCGAGAGTTCGGTCCTCGCCGAGGAACTGCAACGACGCGGCTGGAAGGTCGAGGGCCCGTCATGAATCGGCCTCGGGTCGGCCAGTCCATGTAGCCTCGGCCATCCGTGGCGACGCTTCGACTCTTTGCCAACTTACGCGAGCTCGCCGGTCACTCCCGCGTTGAGGTGAAGGGAGAAACGGTGGGTCAGGTAATCGATGAAGCGGTCTCTCGCTTTGGACCCGAGTTTGCGGCCGGTCTCGGTTCGGCGGCGATGTGGAGAAACGGCGAGCCCGCTTCAGCCTCCGATCCCATTGGCGAGGGCGACGAGCTTGCTTTGATCCCCCCGGTCTCGGGCGGGGGCAATGTGATGGTCGGCGAGATGGTCGACGCCTCCCTCGTCACCGGCCTCCTCGGGCTTCTGATCCTGATTGGTACCAACCTCGCCCCCGGCCCCGCCTGGTGGGCAGCCGGGCTCGTGCTCATAGGCGCGTTGTGGGCGACCGATCTTGCCTCCCGTTTGACCGATCGAGGCCGAGCCCCGGCCACCATCGGGATCCTCGCTTCCTTCGTGATCGCCGCGGTGGCGACGCATGTGCTGGGTGGCATCGGCTTTGGGCTCACGCTGTTCCTGGCCGTGGCGATCGTGATGGGGTGGGGGGTAGCGGTGCCCGAATACCGACCGCTCGAGGTACTTGCGCCCTCGGTCCTCGTCGCTCTGGTGGGGAGCGCGGCAGTGGGATCGTTGATGTTGACTCGGACGTCTTTCGAAGAGGAACACCACGCCATCTCGATACTGATCGTGGTGGCGGCTCTGAGCGCGGTTACCGCGGTGGTGCTGAGCCGGCTCCGGACGCCGGTGCTCGACCCCTACTCGGGCACCGCCCTGGCTGCGGTCGTGGGTGCTGTCGTCGGAGCGCTGATCTGGGGCGAAGACATCGTCGGCTACATCCTCATCGGACTGGGACTGGCGGTGGGCCTGGTCGCCGGACGCAGCCTCGGCTCGATCATCCGCACCGGTCGCCTGGCGCTTTCCGAAACCCCGCCTGGCCCAATGACCACCCTCGACCCCCTCCTCTTCGCCGCTGCCCTCTACTACCCCCTCGTCACCGTCATCCTCTAACTGCGGTTTTTATCAGCTACAGCCCTCATTCATAAGGGCTTTCGGCGCGTAGAACCCGCGAGGAGCAGCTTCCGGGCTGCCCGGATTCGCTCAACAACGACCCATGGGGTGTAAAAGATCTCGTGGTCCCATACTTCGACCACCAAGAAGCCCATGGC
>JBOGEW010000245.1:0-8392 GCA_050742075.1 Acidimicrobiia bacterium | reverse complement strand
AGGAGGATGTCGTCACAGGCCAGGGCCAGCTCGTAACCGCCGCCGGCGGCGGTGCCCGCGATTGCGGCCACATATGACTGCTTCGACCGCTCCGTGGCCTCTTCCATTGCCACCCGGGTCTCGTTGGTGAATTTACAGAAGTTGACTTTGAGGCCGTGGTCGGCCTGGGCCAGCATGCCGATGTTGGCGCCGGCACTGAACACCCGGTCCTTCCCCGACTCGACCAGGACCGCACCGACTTCAGGGTGTTCGAAGCGCAACCGTTGCACCGCGTCGGCCAGTTCGATGTCGACTGAGAGGTCGTAGGAGTTGAGCTTCAGCTCGTAATCGCCCAGCCCACCGCCGGGGTCGACGTCAAGCACCAGGTGAGCGATGGGTGGCGTGATCGACAGCTTCCAGTGCTTATACGTGGCCGGACGAGTCCGGAAATCGATCATGCCCGAAGGGTATCAGTCATGCTGACCGGCCGGTCAGTCGTCAAGAAGACTTGCACCGGTTCTGGCCACCCGCAATACTCCCTTGCCTTGAACCGCACCGCTTCCGCCCTCTGTGTGCTCCATCACCACTGCCGCCAGCAGGGCAGGTGTTAGCGCGTCGAGAACAAGAAGAGCGACTTCACCAAAGCCCTGCGACTCGCAGGGCTTTTTCTATTTTTCGAAAGGAACACCCATACTTTGGACCGCCCCCTCAACACCGCCGATCTTCGCCGTCGCCTCACCGAAGGTGACACTGTGCTCGTTGATGTGCGGCCGCTCTCCCGCTTCAACGGCTGGCGGTTGCCAGATCAGGACCGGGGCGGGCACATTCCTGGTGCGGTGTCACTCCCTAGCTCGTGGCTGGGCGTTATCGACCAGCCGGCGTTTCTCGCCCTGCTCGAGTCCAAGCGGATCGGCGGAGCCAGGAGCGTCGTCCTCTACGGCGACAATCCCGCAGAAATCGAGGAAGTCCGCACGGCCCTGGAACAGATCGGGCTACAGCCGCTCGTCTACGGCGGCTGGGGCGAGTGGCTAGGTGATCCCGACCTGCCCCTCGAGGGGCTGGTCAATTACGACAGGCTGGTCAACCCCGATTGGGTTGCCGAGTTGCTCGCCGGAGGACGTCCCGATACCTACCGCGGCGATGACTTCGGCGTCTTCCACGTCAACTTCGGCGTGCCCGAGGAGTTCGAGGACGGGCACCTTCCCGGCGCGTACTACCTCGACACCAATTGGCTTGAAGCCTCCGATGACTGGAATCGCCGCTCACCTGCTGACCTGGCGTCGGCCCTAACCTCGTTGGGGATCTCCCCCAGCACCACCGTGGTCCTTTACGGCCGCGACACCGTCGGCAATCCCAATGAGAAATGGCCCGGCCGGCGGGCCGGGCAGATCGCGGCCACCAGAGCGGCGGCGATACTTCTATACGCCGGCGTCAAGGACGTTCGTTTGCTCGACGGGGGATATGACAACTGGGTCAATTCCGGATTCCCGCTCGAAACCGGATCAAGGGTACCCACCCCCATATCCGACTTCGGCCTCCCGATTCCGCAGAGACCGGCGATCATCGTCGACCTCGCGGACGCCAAGGAGATCCTTTCGGACCCGGCGGGAGCGGCCCTGGTCAGCGTTCGCACCTGGAGAGAGCACACCGGCCAGGTCAGCGGTTACAACTACATCGAACCGAGAGGCCGCATCGCCGGGGACGTGTGGGGCAACTGCGGGTCCGACGCCTACCACATGCAGCATTACCGGAATGTCGACAACACGATGCGGGCCTATCCCGAGATCGCGGCCAACTGGGCCGAGGCTGGCATCACTCCTGATAAGTGGGTGGCGTTCTACTGCGGCACCGGGTGGAGGGCGAGCGAGACCTGGTTTTACGCCTACCTAATGGGCTGGGAACGCATCGCCGTCTACGACGGGGGCTGGTTCGAGTGGAGCCAGGATCCGGTCAACAACCCGATCGAAATCGGCGATCCCGACGACGAGGTGGCTGCTTAGACCTCGTCGTTGTGGTTTTGAAGAGCCACCCGGCGGGGTAACGGGAGCGGATGGCGACGGGCGCAATGCCTTCCCAGAACGGATCACCTCCCACGGTCGCCGTCGCCGAGTCGTGCACGGGCGGGATGCTGGCGTCGAAGATCGCCGAGACACCAGGCTGCGGCGACTGGTTCCGGGGCGGGGTGGTGGCATACCACCCCGAGATCAAGTTCGGGCTTCTGGCAGTTCCCGAGGGACCGGTCGTGTCCCGGCGGGCGGCTCAAGCAATGGCCGTTGGGGTGAGGAGTCTGCTCGGTGCTGATGTCGGCATCGGCATTACTGGAGTCGCCGGCCCCGACGAAGAAGAAGGTCAACCGGTCGGCACCGTCTTCGTGGCGGTCTCCCATGACGCCGGCGACCAAGCCGCCCGGCTGTGTCTCAGCGGCGATCCCTACCAGGTCCGCCGGGGCGCCACCGAGCATGCCTTCCGGCAGGCGATCTATGCCCAAAAACTCGTCCGAGAGGCCGCCTCCCTTCCCGCCGATCGTGGTCATCGTCTGGCGATTCCAGAAGGCGGGTTCGTCCTTGAGTGTCGCTATCCCCTCGTCGAGGCGTCCATTGCCGGCACCCGGGTTTGCTTTGCGGTCGAGGGTGACCACACCAAGCCGGCGTCGTTCTCTTTGGTTCCGCTGAATGGGGAACGCGTCCCCGAGGTGTTGCTGTCGGCCACCAATTCCCAACCGACTTCCCACGGCCACCACTCCGCAGAAGGCGGTCGCGAGTTTCTGGTTCCGAGGGGCATGAAATTGAGCCTCACCTGGAACCGCCCTCGGAACTGATCGTCCTCTCTCACCAGCCGGTCGAGGATTGATCGGGATCTGTCAGGATAGATTTCGATGGCACGACCGCAACGAGTCAAGATCCGCGAGGTTGGCCCCCGCGACGGTTTTCAAAACGAGCCCGATCTAATCCCGACGGACGACAAGGTCCGCCTCATCAAGGCTCTCGGCGCTGCCGGGTTCAGCCACATGGAAGTAGCGAGCTTCGTCCGCCCCGACGTGATCCCCCAGCTGGCCGACGCGATCGAGGTGCTGCGGAGGATCGAAGTGCCGGAAGCAGTTCGTCTCAGCGTTCTTCTCCCCAATGAACGCGGACTCGACAATGCCCTTGCCGTAAGAGAGCATTTCGATGAAGTCGGCCTCGTAGTGAGCGCCTCGGAGACTCACAACCAAAAGAATGTCAATCGCTCGATCGGAGAGTCGATGGATGCCAGCAGCCGGATGATCCCCCGGGCGAAGACAGAAGGTCTGCACTGCGAGGCGATCGTCGCCACTGCGTATGGCTGCCCGTACGAGGGCGAGGTGAAGGTCGACACCGTGCTCGATCTGGCTGAGCGATTCCTCGAGATGGGTGCCGCCGAGATCGGCTTTGGCGATACGACAGGGATGGCAAATCCAGGGCAAGTAGAAGAGTTCTTCGGGCAAGCCTTCGCGCGGCTACCCGGTGTTGAACTGACGGCTCACTTTCACAACACCCGGGGCCAGGGTCTGGCCAATGCTCTGGCGGCATTGAACATGGGTTGTGCCAGCTTCGAGTCGAGTTTCGGCGAGCTGGGCGGATGCCCGGTGCCTCCCGGTTCGACCGGCAACATCGCCACCGAGGATTTGCTCTCAATGTTCTCCGAAATGGGTGTCGAAACCGGGGTTGATCTGCGAGCGGTGATAGATGCCGCCCGGCTGGCACAGGACCTGTTGGGACGCAAGCTCGGGAGTCACACGTTGGTGGCGGGACCGATCGACTGGCATCGCCACTGACGGGTTCTCGTCTGTGGGCTGAAACGGTCGTTGTACAACGGTTCCAACCCAGGGTCGGCAACTACCGTCGCTCGCGCCCGGAAATTGACCCGGAAAATGCCGTCTGGGTGAGGAAGATCCCGAGCGACACGGCCCCAATCCCAATCCATTCTCTAACGCCGGGCGACTCGTCGAGAAAAATCCAGGCGAGCATTGCGATCTGAATCAACATGGTGTTGTTGAGCCCGGCTGACTCCACGGCCGAGAGCCGCCGCAACGAGACATTCCAGAGCGTGAAGGCGAAGGCGGTATTCACGCCTGCGAGCCAGATGATGATCACCCAGGCAACGCCCGAGATCTCCGGGATCCCCTCGAGGCCGATCCCCACGACGACGAGGAGTAGCGATCCGATCGCCATGCTGAGGGCGGTGACCACCAGCGACGACACATCCGTCTCCCTGTTCACGCGCCGCCCGAGGAGGGTGCTGACCGTATTGCCACCCAGGCCGATCAGTGCCGCCGTCATCCCGATGGCGGTCGCGCCCAACTGACCCGAGAAGTAGGACCACGCTCCGACGGCCACTAGCAGGGCGCCGGTGATCTGGCTGCCCTGCGGAGCTTCCGACAAAGAGCGAGTCGCCGTCGCCGCCACCAGCAGAGGAGTCAAAGACAAGACCAGGCTCGAGGTGGCCGCCGGTTGAGTGTCGATAGCAATGAATTGAGCGCCCTGGGTCAACGTGTAGAAGACCAGACCGAGGATCCCGATGTCGCGCCAGCCGGATGGGTCGAGGCTTCGCATTTGCTGGCGGAGAGAGGACCGACTGGCGACGATGGCGGCGAGAGCGATGGAGGCGAGGCCATATCGGAGGGCGGCAAAGGTGATCGGCTCCAGGGCCTCGTCGTCCAACCCCCAACGGATCAGTATCCACGATGAGCTCCAAAGCAACGTCACCAGGACCGCGATCGCTCTTGCTCGCCCATGGGAAAGGCTCTTCTTCGTCACTGTTCCTCCTAGATCGGCACGCGTCTCTCGTGCCGACTTATCCCCTCGAGGCTTTTCTCCAGTGAGGTGCGGGCCCTGGTGCGGGCTTTCTGTGGCGCTCGGACCACTCCGCAAAAGCGGCGGAACCCTAGCCACCCTTCGGTCGACGGACCGATACTACGGCGCCCGGGGTCGGGCACCGTGCTCGAGGATTGGTTGGGGCTACCGTCGCCGCCATGGATTCCAAACGGAGGGCCGAAGAGGCGTTTGCGACCGTCGAGCCCGAGCTCCGGCAGCTATCGCGCTGGATGTACGAGAACCCTGAGATCGGGTATCAGGAGTTCGAATCCTCGCGCAAGCTCAGTGCCCTCCTCGCTAAGAAGGGCTTCGCAGTCACATATCCGGCCTACGGCCTCGAAACTGCATTCGAGGCCACTGTTGGAAGCAGCGGACCGCGGGTAGTCATCTGCTGTGAGCTAGACGCCCTCCCCGAAATCGGGCACGCCTGCGGACACAACATCATCGCCACTGCGGCAATAGGAGCGGGAATCGCTGTGTCTGCACAAGCCGAAGATCTAGGTATGCGGGTCACCGTTCTCGGAACCCCTGCGGAAGAAACTGGCGGAGGAAAGGTGGATCTGATCCGGGCCGGCGCCTTCGAGGACACCGCGGCGGCAATGATGATTCACCCGGCTCCCTACGACGAACTCGATCCCAGTTTCCAGGCCAACACCGTCTTCATCGTCGAGTTCTTCGGCAAGGAGGCGCACGCCGCATTTGCCCCCCATCTCGGGGTGAACGCACTCGATGGTTTCGTCCAGGCCTACATGAATCTGGCCACACTTCGCCAACAGCTCCGCGTCGGCGACACCGTCCATTGCATCGTTACAAATGGCGGCGACGCCTCCAACATCATCCCGTCGTATACGCGCTCGGTCTGGGGAGTCCGGGCCTGGACTAAGGAGCGTCTGTCGGAGCTCATTCCCAAGGTGAGGGCCTGCTTCGAAGCTGCCGCCCTCGCCACCGGTTGCCGGCTGGAGGTAACGATCCGCGATCATCCCTACGACAACATGATCAACAATCCGATCATGACCGCACTGTTTCAGACCAACTCGGAGTTGCTCGGCCGTCCGATGCCGACCGGTCTCGAAGCGGGCGGCGGCTCTTCCGACATGGGCAACGTCAGTCAGCTCGTCCCCTCGATCCACCCCATGGTCGCCATCGACGCTGGCGGGGCGGTGTACCACCAAAAGGATTTCGCCCACGCCACGGTCACCCCTTCCGGCGAGCAGGCTTTGCGAGATGGGGCGCTAGCCATGGCGTACACCATCATCGACCTGGCGGAACAAGGAGTATGGGGCAAGCTTGATGGTTCACCCGCCGAATAGACCTGCAAAGGGATACGCTGCTCTCCGCGGAAGGCGCCTACGACAGTGACCAATCCAACTCCTATCCTCGAAGTCAAGGATCTGCAGACGCAGTTCCACACCCAGGACGGAACCGTCCATGCCATCAACGGGGTGAGCTTCGTCCTCAACAAGGGCGAGTTCCTCGGTGTCGTCGGCGAAAGCGGCTCGGGGAAGAGCGTGACCATGATGTCGCTCTTGCGTCTGATCCCGATGCCACCGGGTGAGATCGTGTCCGGTCAGGCAATGTTCGAGGGTCGGGATCTGATCACGATGGAACTCGACGAGCTGCGCAAGGTCCGTGGTGGCCGGATTGGGTTCATCTTCCAGGACCCCCTTACCTCCCTTAATCCGGTGCTGACGATCGGCTATCAGATCATGGAGTCGCTGCGCATCCATACCGACCTCCCCGACAAAGACCAGGAGGTAAGGGCGATCGAGCTGCTCAAGCTGGTAGGAATTCCGGGGGCGAAAAAGCGGCTCGATTCCTATCCGCATGAGCTCTCCGGAGGCATGCGTCAGCGAGTCATGATCGCTATGTCCCTCGCCTGCGGGCCCCGGGTGTTGATCGCCGACGAGCCCACCACTGCCCTCGACGTCACGATCCAAGCCCAGATCATCGAGTTGATACGCGACCTCCGCGAGAAGACGAACACAGCAGTGATCTGGATCACCCACGACCTGGGAGTGATCGCCGGCCTCGCCGATCGGGTCCTCGTGATGTACGGGGGGCTCATCGTCGAGGAGGCCCCGGTGGCCGAGCTTTACTCCCACCCTCAACATCCCTACACCGAAGGTCTGCTCGGCTCCATCCCCCGCCTCGATCAAAAAGGCTCGAAGCTCGTCAACATCAAGGGTCAACCGCCCAACTTGTACGAGAAGCCCACCAGCTGCCCCTTCGCCCCCCGCTGCCCGTATGTCTTCGATCGCTGCCGGGCGGAGAACCCGCCGCTGATCTCGATCTCGGAAAGCCACAGCACTGCTTGCTGGTGGGACATGGATAACAAGAGGCCCCGAAATGGAACCTGAGGTGGCTGGAAACGGTGGCGCCGCCGTGAGCTCAGGTCGGGAGGTACTCGTCAGTGTCCAGGACCTGAAAAAGCACTTTCCCATCATGCAGGGCGTCTTTCGCCGGCAGGTGGGATCGGTGAAGGCGGTGGACGGCGTGACCTTCGATATCTATCGCGGCGAGACTCTCGGCCTGGTCGGAGAAAGTGGCTCCGGCAAGTCGACCACCGGTCGGGTCATTCTCCAACTCGACAAAGCCACCGCAGGAAGCGTCAGCTTCGAGGGCAAGGATCTTTCTGCCCTTTCTGCCGGAGAGATGCGTCGGCTGCGACCCCAGATGCAAATGGTTTTCCAGGATCCCCACGCCTCGCTCAACCCGCGCATGACCGTGAGCTCGATCATCTCTGAGCCGTTGCGGGAGCACGACGAGGCGGGTGGCGATGACCGCGATGAGAAAGTCGATGAGCTCCTGGGTTTGGTCGGTCTTGCTCCCCGCCACGCCAATCGTTATCCCCACGAGTTCTCTGGCGGCCAGCGGCAGCGAATCGGAATCGCCCGGGCGATCGCCCTCAATCCCGACTTCATCGTCTGCGACGAGCCGATCGCCGCCCTCGACGTGTCGATCCAGGCACAAGTGGTCAACCTGCTCGAGAACCTGCAGGATCTGCTCAGCCTCACGTATTTATTCATTTCCCATGACCTGTCGATGATTCGCCACATCGCCGACCGGGTGGCGGTGATGTACCTGGGTCGGATCATGGAACTGGCCGAATGCAACCGCCTTTACACCCATCCCAAGCACCCCTACACCCGTGCACTCCTTTCGGCGGTGCCGGTGCCTGACCCCACAATCGAGGCGGTCCGGAGGAGGGTAATTCTGGAAGGCGACATCCCCAGCCCCGCCAACCCCCCGCCGGGCTGTCCGTTCAACACCCGCTGTCCCATGGCCCAGGAAAGGTGTGTCGAGGAGGTGCCGGAGTGGCGTCAACTCGAATCCGGGCATTGGGTGGCGTGTCATTTCGCCGAGGAAACGCCCGATACGTCCGTTACCACGGCGTCGTCGGGGCCGATCTTGACCGAATCGGAGTAGGCCAAAAACGAGCCCTATCAGGGCTAAGGCTGCCAGAGGCTGGTACGGTTCGTCTTCTGTCGGGCGCCGACCGGCATACCGGCGCGTGTTCCGACATATGTTGAACGAATCTCTCTATATGGAGGAGACAACTTAATGAAACGATGGCAATGGCT
>JBOGEW010000244.1:0-4919 GCA_050742075.1 Acidimicrobiia bacterium | reverse complement strand
CTACAACAACATGGTCGAGGCTCGTTTCACGGCCGTCGGGGTCGGCGTTTACATCGACGCCGCCGGCAAGCTGTGGACCGCCCACGTTTTCGCCGGCTAGTCAGCCTTCCCCGCCCAGACCCTGTTTGACAGACAGCTGTCGCGCTAGCAAGAAGGGCCACTGCACGAGGTCAGTGAGGCGGTCGAGGATCGACGGGGCATCAACCCTCTTGGGAGGTTCGACTTTGATCTCGTTTCCGAATTTGACGAAGCGATTGCCGATCAGGACCAGGGGCACTGGTAGGTGGTTGGGGTCGACCCCGATCAGCGGCCTGCCCAAGGCACGGCGACCAACTTCGAGGGGCGCCTCAGCCAACTCCTCGTAGGTCACGATGGTGCGCTGCGACCTCGGATGAGCTAGGTAGACCGGCCAGGCGATGAGGCTCGTTATTAGCAGGTAGAGGTGGGTTGCCCAGTAACCCTTGTCCCCGGTTGACCGGAACGAGCGGACGATCGAGCTCGGCCGCCTGACGAGGTATACGAGTCGAACTCGATTCGGGCCGAGAATTCGTCGCAACGCTCTCGCTCGCCTCGGGTAGTGGGAGCTGTCGACAACCGTTCGGCATCCACTCTCGGCAGCGACCGCTTGCAGGACCTGTCCGGCAAGACGTTCGTATTCGGCCGCCAGTCGACGGTGGGCGAAGGGGTAGGCCCAGCCGGCAGGATGTTCGAACAATCTCTTGAAGCCTGAAGATTGGTCGGACGGCGCACCTGTTCGCCTCCGCACTTTCTCCCAGAAGGGGATACTCCGCGGCACCGTGCTCGCTCCCATGAGGGTTGGCCAGTCGGCGAGCTCTCCGGCATAGAAGACGTCGGGCGCTCCGCCGAGCAACGACCCGAGCAGGGTGCTGCCCGAACGCGCTGTCCCCATGATGAAGACCACATCGGAGAGATCGACCTCACCGAACTCTGGATGTCCGTTGGATGTCGACTTGGTCACTGGGTTCCTACGACTCTTCACCCCGGTTGCCTCGACCGGCTGGCTTACCCGAGCCAACGTTGGCCAACGCCCGGATAATGATGTCGCGGGCGCTGTCGAATCCTGTGGTTGGTTCCTCGTTGGCGAGGGCCTTGAGGTCGACAGTGATCAGGTTCTCTATCGCTTTCCTGCTATTGCGGCCGAGGTGCTGAGAGATGGGAAGGGCGATTGCCAAACTCAACGTCAGGGCGATCACTCCGGCGAGCGCGGTGCGTTGAGTCCGGGGCGCATCGTCGATGAATGCCTCGGTAGCGCGGCTCACTACCAGCTTGTCATAAGTGTTGACAGTCTCGTACTCGAACTCCGCCTGATCACTATCGGTTGCGGCTCGCTCCCACGCCTCGCGGGCCGATTCCAGCTCGGCGGAGAGCCGTCGGAAGCTCAACATCGCCTCACCGAGGCGAGGCAAGGTTGCCTCGAGCACCGCCCGGCGCCCCTCCAGTTCCGACAGGTAGGTCTCCCCGTAGGAGAGGGCTCGGGCGGTGGTGAGTTGCTGATCGAGCTGAGCAATCTCGCTGAGCGCGTTTCGGTACTCGATCTCGGGGTCGAAGATCGATCCGCTACTCATGAACTCGCCGAGATCGGCCTTCGCCTGGTCCAGCCGATCGCTGGCGCGGCCCAACAGGAACTGCGTGCGGTCGAATTCGGTGCGGGCGGAGTCGTCCAAGACGATGCGCGCCAAAGCATCTACGGCTTTCTCTGCCACCCCTGCGTCGGCATGGACCATCGCCAGCTCAGCGACCGACGTGATCCCGCGGCGATCGGCAGTCACACCCTCCAGGTAAGAGTTCCGATCGAGGGCCGGCACTTCTTCCAGGACTCGTGTGACCACAGAATCGGTCAGTATTCGCTCGCTCAAGTCCGCAAGGAAGAGGTTCACTGCCCCGGCCGATTCTTGAATCATGGTGGGGGGAAGGATCACGACCGTCGATCGGTAGCGAGTCGAGGGGGCCGGTGTGTCCCGGTAGGTATAGGCGGCGGCTCCGGAGGCGACCAGCAGGGGGAGCAAACCGAGAAGTCCCAATCGTTTGAGCCTGTTTCCTATCTCCGCCACGGTCACCGACTTTCCTGAGGCTCGAGCGAACGACCGGCATCGGCACCGGCTTTCCCTCGCCGGCGGAGAGCGGACCAAAACACTGCGAGGTGTCGACGCGCCACCTCGTCGAAGGACAACACCCGACCTTCCAACCCCGGCGTCAGGATCGGCCCCGTTTCCAAGGCGGTGACGATTGCCCGATACCAGGCGTCGTCGCTTTCTTCCACCAGAGTCACCCCTGGCCCCGCCGCTGGTCGGATGCCAGGGATGTCGGAGGCGACGACCGGAATCCCGCACGCGATCGCCTCGAGGACGGCATTGGGGTATCCCTCACTGGCCGAGGGCATGACTAGTAGGTCGGCCTCCCGCAACGTCTGGGCGACCGCGCGTCGCTCCGATACCTGACCGAGAAACGTCACCGGAAGCCCTTCGGCCAACAACTCCAACCGACCTCGTTCGGGTCCATCGCCGATCAGGATCAGTTCGACCGCGGTGGCTTTGTTCAACCGAGGAAGTAGTGAGATGGCCCGGTCGAAACGCTTGCTGGCTATCAGCCTTCCAATTCCGAGCAGCCTCTGTGGTCGATCCAAGTGACTACTGGGCGCCGGATAGAAGAGATTGCTGTCGATGCCGTTGGGGACTTCGAAGACCCGAGAATCATTTGGTCCGAGTCCATACGTCTTGCGGATAAATGAAGTCACCGCGGGCGAGTTGCCGACGAAGGCGTCGGTTGACGATCTCATGACCCGGTTGGCCAGCTTCATCCATGGAGGACGTTGGTTGTCCACTCCTCGTTCGGACACGACCAACGCCGGGCCATTGCGCTTTCGGTTCAACATCTGCGAAAAGAGGTTCGCCAACGGCAAAGAGGAGTGGACCACGTCGACCTCGCCGAACAATCCACGCAGTCTGCGAGCCCTACTCACGTCAAGCCGGGACGATCCGTCGATTTCGAACACCGGTACTCCGGAAGCCTTCGCCACTCGGGTGAGTTCCCAGCCACTCGAGAGCACGCACAGCGCCGAGGTCCAATGACGTCCGTGGGCGGAGCCGAGCATGCCAATCAATTGATGCTCTGTCCCTCCGGGGGCCATCCGGGCCATGACGTGGAGAACCTGAATCATGCGCTCATACTGACTTTCTGGGGGCGATCGCAGAGCTCGATGTAGAGCCTCTCCGTCTGTTCGGCTACGGCCTCCCAGTCATGCCGGTCGATCACCCGTGCCTGGTCCAAACGGGCTTCCTGCCAGGCGTCCGGTCCGGCTGCCAGGGCCTCGGACAAAGCTTCGGTCAAAGCCCGCACATCGCCTGCTGGATAGACCCAGCTGCCCAATCGACGGGCGGGGACCAATTCCCGGTGAGCCGCAATGTCGCTGAGGACGACGGGCAAGCCATGAGCCAAGGCTTCGAGCACCGTCAAGGGTGAACCCTCGAGGAATGAGGGCTGAACGTAGACCGCGGCGCCGGCATAAAGAGCGGCGAGGTCGCTTCCGTACAAATAGCCCGGCATGACTACGCGGGGATCGGCGCTGGCGAGCTCCCTCAACGCGAGTTCGTAGTCATCGGTGAAACTCGAGCCCCCGACCACCACCAGCCGGTGCTGGGTCGCAACGGCGGAGAAGGCCCGGAGCAGATGATCGATCCCTTTCTCGGGGATCAAGCGGCCGACGAAGAGAGCGTATTCACCCGCAGTCAGTCCAAGGTTTTCCAGAGCTCCGGAATCCGACGCCGATTCCGGCGCAACACCATTCGGAATATGGCGTGTGATTCGGCGACGATCCCGGTAGCTGTCGAGCAAGTAGGCGCCGACGACGATCACCGCGTCCGGTGCATGCTTGCTCATCCAAAACCCGGCTCGCAAGACCGCCCGGGCGAACCGGCCCCACTTGGCACGGTCCTGATCGAGACCGTGGATGGTCTGGACGACCTTGGCGCCGGTGAGCCAACGCGGGATCGGGGACCAAAGGCCGGGCCCCACGGCGTGATAATGCACGACGTCGAAATGCCGCCCCAGTGTTTGGAGAGACGAAACCCCGCTGTGAAGCGCGGCCTCGAGATGCTTGGAGGAGTAGGTCGGCGGATACGCCAACCTCACCCCTTGGTAATCGGTTCTCCGCCCCTCGACGTAGTTCCGACGACAGAAAACCACCACCTCGTGATTGCGCCTGGCCAAGCGAATACTCAGTTCTTCGACGTGGCGTTCGATGCCGCCATGGCTAGCAGGCAGGCCTCTTTGCCCAATCATGGCTATTCGCATCGACCGACCACGCCGAAGAACGAGAGGACTTACGGGAGGATGACTTCGCAGTTGCGGAAGACGGTGACAGGGTCTCCGTCGGTGCAGGTGTCGATCCCGCCCCCACCGTTGACGATGTCGTGGCCCTCGCCCCCGATCAGGGTGTCGTCACCGTCTCCACCAAGGAGTGTGTCATCGTCCTGGGCACCCCGGAGAACGTCATCGCCGGGGCCGCCGGACAGCCGGTCATTTCCCTTTCCACCTTGCAGAGTGTCGTTACCGACATTGCCATCGATCTGGTCGTTACCGGTCCCGCCTTCGAGGTCGTCGTTGCCAGGCCCACCGTTGATGCGGTCGTCGCCAGCGCTGAAGATCACCTTGTCGTCGCCTGCGTCGCCGCAGACAGTGTCGTCACCGCCACCTGGGCTGACCGTGTCGTTGCCGTCCCGAGCGTTGATGACGTCGTCACCTTCGGTGCCGTTGATCGTGTCATCTCCTGCTGTGCCCACCGGCTGGGTCACCTGAGCACCCAGGCAGGTCATGGGAGCGGCGGTGATTACGGCGCTGGCCGCGGCAGTGGCGGCCACGAGCATCATGACCGCAAGAACCGCCAACATCAGGCGGTATCT
>JBOGEW010000243.1:0-5470 GCA_050742075.1 Acidimicrobiia bacterium | reverse complement strand
GTGCAGGTGGCCGACGGTCTTCTGATGGTCAACCACGAGCTGTTCCGCAGCGAGGGCCCGGCACCAGTGGGGATGGCCATCTACGAACTCAGTGACCCATTTGACCCTCAGCAGGTCGGGTTCTTCGACACCGGTGGTCGTGGCGTGCACCGCATCGTGTTCGAGGGCGGAGACCTCGCCTATATCTCGGCCACGCCCGACGGCTACACCGGCAGGATATGGATGATCGTCGACGTGTCCGACCCCACCCGCCCGACCGAGGTCGGTCGTTGGTGGTGGCCCGGCATGTGGCGGGCCGGCGGCGAGACCCTGGAATCACCAGCCAATGAGGAATGGCTTGTGCACCATGCCATGGTCCACGGCGATCGCGCCTACCTCGGGTTCTGGGACGGGGGCATGGTCGTGATCGACATCTCCGACCCGACCGCCCCAAGGACGGTGTCCCGGCTCGGTTGGGACGAGGGGGGACACACCCACACCTGTCTTCCGCTTCCCGATCGCAATCTCGTAGTCGTCACCGACGAGGCGATCACGGAAGGTTGTCAAGGCGATCGTCACATGGTCAGGGTCGTCGACATCTCGGACGAGAGGGCTCCCTTCGTCCGCTCCATCTGCCCGGTCCCAGAAGGCGACTTCTGCGAACGAGGGCTGCGGTTCGGTGCGCACTGTCTTCACGAGAATCGCCCGAATAGCTACCGGAGCCAGGAGCTGATGTTCGTCACCTATTTCAACGCCGGCCTCCGGGTTTACGACATCTCGGATCCAGACGAGCCGGCGGAAGTGGCTCACTGGATACCGGAATGCCCTCCCAACCAGCTGGCCGCGCAAATAAATGACGTGTACGTGTCTGACGACTTGACCGTCTACGCCACCGATCGAGTCAACGGGGGCGTCTACATCCTGGAGCCCGACCGAGCGTTGAGCGCCCGCATGACCCAAGCCGCTTGGTGAACCCGCCGAGGAGTCGACGATGAAGACCTATGACATCCACGCCCATTGCATACCTGCACCACTCCTCGACTTGCTGCGGCTCGAGGGCCCCCGGCTCGGTATCGAGCTGAGAGACGATGGCAAGGGCGAGTACGCCGTGATTCAGGATCGGGTGCGACTGCAACCCTTCAACCCCATCCTCAGCGATCTGGACGCTCGCATCGGCGCGATGGATGGAACAGGTGTCGACGTGCAACTGATCTCCGGGTGGATCGACCTCACCGCCTACGCCCTCGACCCGAAAGCCGGAGCCGAATACTCGAGACGGTTCAACGAGATCATCACGGCCGAAGCCAGCCGACACCCGGAACGGTTGACTCCCCTCGGGACAATCCCCCTGCAAGACCCGAGGCGTGCCGCCGAGGAGTTGGATTTCGCTGTGAGAGACCTGGGGATGGCCGGTGTGCAGATCGCCACCACTGTGGACGGCACCGATCTCGACCGGGCAGGGCTCGACCCCTTCTGGGAAGCGGCCGCAGGGCTGGGGTGTCTCGTCGTCTTGCACCCCTGTGACCCTCTCCCCGGGGTCGACCTGTCCCGCAACTTCCTCGACAACATGGTGGGTCGCCCGGCCGAGAGCACCATCGCGGTGGCGCACCTTCTCTTCGGCGGTGTTCTCGAGCGCTACCCCGAGCTCGTGATCTGCGTGGTGCACGGGGGCGGTTTTCTTCCGTACCAGCTGGGTCGCATGCAACGGGGATTCGATGCGGTGCCCCGGCTGGCGGCCCAGAACATCTCGACTCCGCCGTCCGAGTTGGCGCGTCGGCTCTACTACGACACCGTGCTCCACGACCCGGCACCACTGGCCTTTCTCGTCGAACACATCGGGGCCGACCATGTCGTCATGGGGACGGACTACCCGTTTCCCATGGGCGACCCGATGCCGGTAGACACGGTCAACGTCATCCCCGGGCTGTCCGACGAGCAGCGACAGCTAATCCTCGGGGGCAACGTCGCCCGTCTTCTCGAAGGCATGGCTGGCTAGGTCGCCGGCCGGCAGCTCGTCCCGGTAGTTCCACAACCGCGGCATGAAACGTGCGATCGCCAGGGCGCCGATGACACAGGCGATGCCGCCGGAGACGACCGAGAATCGGACCGAGGTAAGCGACGCCACGGCACCAGCCTCCAGATCACCCAGTCTGGGCCCGCCGCCGACCACCGCGGTGTGGACCGCGGAGAGACGGCCGCGGAGGGAGTCAGGCACCACCAACTGGAGGATGGTGTTGCGAAAGACGGCCGAGACCACGTCGGCCGCGCCGGCCACGGCCAGGAGGGCTAACGCCAGAGGCAGGCGACTGATCAGCCCGAAGATGGTGATGGCGACACCCCAGAGGACCACGGCGATCACCACCACCCGGCCGCGTCGCGAGACCGACCCGACCCATCCCGAGGTCAGAGCGGCGATCAGGGCACCCACCCCCGGAGCTGCGTAGAGCAGGCCGACCGTTGACGCATCGCCGCCGAATATCTCGGTGCCGAGTGCGGGGAAGAGGGCGTGGGGCATCCCGAAGATCATCGCGTTCAGATCGATGAGGAACCCCGACTGGAGGAGTGGCTGGCCCCTCAGGTAGGTAAGCCCTTCTCTGATCGAGGAGACGCTCACCGCCCGACCGCCTCCCTCCGGCCGGAGAGGACCGACCCAGACGAGGGTGAAGGCGGCCGCAGCGAAAGCGACCGCCTCGGCCGCGTAGGTGAACGGGAGGCTGTACTGGGCGATGAGCAGACCCGCCAAAGCGGGGCCAGTCGCTGCTGCCACCTCGTGCATTGTCGAGTTCAGGGCGAATCCGGACGGCAACAGCTCTCGACGCAGCAGCGCGGGAATCGCGGCCATTCTGGCCGGGCCGTTGATCGCGCTGAGGGCGGCGTTCAGGGCGCTCAACGCATAGAGGGGCCAAAGCGCCGGCTCGGCGGCGGAGGCGTTGAGCATTAGTCCAACAGCTGTCAACGCCAGCAGGATGTGGCCGAGGACGAGCAGCTTGCGACGGTCGAAGGCATCGGCCACCGCTCCGCCCACCAGCGACACCGCTATGAGGGGTATGAATTGGGCAATTCCCAACGCCCCGACCGCCAGCGTTGAGTCGGTGATGAGGAAGACCTGATATGGAACCGCCACGATCGTGATCTGTCGACCGAAATGCGCCAGGAGTTGGCCGAGGTACAGGATCCGGAACCGGGGCGATTCCCGGAGTGGAGTGATGTCGACTACGAGGCGCCGACTGGGAATGTTGCGATCGCTCATCGCCGATCTGCCAAGGTATGTCTTCTGATATAACGATTGTGCATGACCGCGTTCCGCGCCGCATTCAACCCCGAGCTCGACTCGCTGACCTGCTTCGATTGTGGGACTCGCCATGAGGCTGGCCGGCTCCACTCCACCTGTGAAAGCTGTGGGCTCCCTCTTCAGGTGAACATGAGGTTGAAACCGGACACCGATCCGGACTCGGTGATCGACCGATCGTTTTCGTCGCTGTGGCGATACCGGGGGGTTCTGCCGATCCGGCCCGAGGCGGCCGTTTCTCTGACCGAGGGGTGGACACCCCTGGTCCGAGCCGACGCATCTACCTGGATCAAAGACGAGTCTCGGAATCCCACGGGATCGTTCAAGGCGCGCGGGATGTCCATGGCTGTTTCGGCGGCGGTCGGTTTAGGGGTGCGACGCCTAGTCGCTCCTTCGGCCGGCAACGCCGCGGGTGCGCTCGCCGCCTATGGCGCTGCCGCCGGCGCCGAAGTGCTGGTGGCGATGCCCGCCGACACTCCTCGGTCCTTCGTGGAGGAGTGTCGTCAGTACGGAGCACGGGTAGAGCTCGTTCCGGGGACGATCTCCGACTCGGGACGATGGCTCACCGAAAACAGGTCGCCGGGCGACTTTGACCTGTCGACTCTCAAAGAGCCCTTCCGGGTCGAGGGCAAGAAGACCATGGGCTACGAGGTCTGGGAACAGTTCGATGGTGACCTGCCTGACGTGATCGTCTATCCGACCGGTGGCGGGACGGGGCTGGTCGGGATGTGGAAGGCCTTCGGTGAGATGGAGACCATGGGTTGGATCGGCCCGGATCGCCCACGCCTGGTTTCGGTGCAATCAGACGGCTGCGCACCGGTCGTGGAGGGGTTTCGAAACGGCAGGGATCGAACCCTCCCCTGGCCCGACCCGAAGACCACCGCCTTTGGCCTTCGTGTGCCCAACCCCATTGCCGGTTTCCTCTGTCTCCGCGCCCTTCGCGAGACGAAGGGCAGCGCGATCGCGGTTCCCGAGTCGGACATCCCCCCCGCGGCGGCGGCGATGTCGGCGGCAACAGGCGTGGACGCTTGCCCGGAGGCAGGGGCGGCATGGGCCGCTCTGGGCACCCTCAGAGATCAGGGATGGGTCGGAGGCGAGGACCGCGTGCTCGTGTTCAACACCGGCACCGGACTCAAGTACCGCTGAGCCCGATCCTCAGCGCCCTTCGGTGCGGGGGTCGAGGACATCACGCAGACCGTCCCCGACGAGATTGAACGAGAGCGCCCACAGGAACACCATCAGGCCGGGGAAGGAGGAGGTCCACCATCGGCCGGCGATGATGTCGGCCTGGCCCTCGCTCACCAGAGTGCCCCATTCCGCCTGACCGGCGACGGCCAATCCGATGAAGGCGAGGGTTGCTCCCAAGAGCACGGCATGACCCATGTCCAATGTGGCCTGGACGGCCACCGGTGTGAACGAGTTGGGCAGGATGTCTCTTCGGATGATCCCGAACTTCGAGTCTCCGATGGTCCGCGCCGCGTCGACATAGTCTTCCTCACGCACCTGGAGGATCTGGCTTCTGATGATCCGGGCGTAACGCGCCCACATGATGGCTGCCAGCGCAACAACGATGTTGATGAACGACGGACCCAGGATCGCGGCGATCGCCAAAGGGAAGACCAACGTGGGTATCGAGAGGAAGACGTCCACGGTTCTCATCAGAAAGGCGTCGACCTTGCCGCCTACGATCCCGGCCGTGCAGCCGACGATCAGACCCATTAGGACTGCTCCGGCCACGACGTAGATCGACAGCTGGAGTGACAGCCGCGCCCCCCAGACGACGCCGTAGAGGACATCTCCACCGAGGCGGGTGGTTCCGAGAGGGTGACCTTCGGTGCCGGGTGGGACGGCGACCGCGCTCAGGTCGCGCGGCATCTGATAGGCGCCTCGGGGATTCTCGTCCACGATCAGGGGAGCGAAAATCGCCATCGTCAGCATGACTGCGATGAGTGTGGCCCCGAAGGCCGTGCTCCCACGGCTGAACACCTCTCTGGTCGTCGCCCAGAGTCGACGGGTCTTGACCCGGATCGGAGTGTCTCGGAGCACGCGAGGGGCTCGCTCGACCCGAACCGTCTGGAACCACATGATCAGGTCTTCCTCAGCACGACGCGGCGGTCCAGATACCCGTAGGTGACATCGACGAGCAGGTTGATGCACAGGAAAAGGATGCTGGTGAAGATGACGAAGGCGAGAGTGGTGGCC
>JBOGEW010000242.1:0-2748 GCA_050742075.1 Acidimicrobiia bacterium | reverse complement strand
CTCCTAACTCTTTGTCTGTTGGCAGTAATGGTTCCGGCGCAGGCCCAGACCGACGAGAAATACTGCTGGGCAGACGTAACCGAGGGCGCGCTCGGCCGCAATCGGGCCGTTACGCGTTGTCGAGTCACTGGTGAGATCGTCGACTATGCCAACGAGAATCGAGTGCCAGGCAGGCTCTATCCGGCGGTGGGAACCGCCGGGAACGGAACGTGTTGGTACTGGCGGTCGGCGGCCACTGGCTGGGTCTTCATCACCCGCAACGCCGACGGCACGGCGGTCTTCGCCTACGACCCCGATACGGATCCGGGCGGGCCGCTGGTCGTCGATGTCGTCTATCCGGTCTGTACTTCAGAACCCACTCCAGTCGAACCAGACATCGTGTTGGCCTGGGACCTGGCCTCTGAGTACGTCCATGTCGAGCCCGATCCCGACCTCAACCCCAGAGTGCCATGGGGTTTGACCGGGGCCGAGACTCATCTGCGAGTGGTCCCGCCCCCGCCCTTCAGCGACTCGATCGTCGATCCTCTGGGTCAGGTGTTGGAAGTGAATGGACGGGTGATCGGCGTGACCATCAACTGGGGCGATGGCGCCGTCTCCAGCTTTACCGAGGGTCAGTTTTCGCAGCTGAGCGGTTATCCAAACGGACTCGCCCGCCATGTCTATGAAGTGAAGACTTGCTCTCCGCCGGGGAGTACTCCTCGCTGTCACTCGAGCCTGAGTTCCTATCCCATGACGGTCGATTACATCTGGGAAGTGTCGTGGCGGGCCGATGCTGCACCATTTGCGCCGCTCGCCATCCCCAACACCTCGACCACCGTCGCCTACCCGGTGCGCGAGATCATCGCCGTTCTCGACGTCCGACCGTAGTCCGGTCGTTCTGTGGGCTGTAACTGTCGGTTTCGCGGGCTTGCAACCCTGGGTTCGGTTAAAGGTGGCCCCACCGCTTGAGGTCGAGGAAGGTGTCGATCAGTGTTTCGCCGACAGGCCGGAAGCTCATCCCGAGTTCGGTGCGGATCTTTTCGGTGTTGATCCTCGGGTGGCGGCCGATGTGGGTGCGGACGTAGTCGCGATTTCCCGGCGGCTGGAAGCGTGCCGCCGCCTTGGTGAGAAACCTGCCGAGGGAGTTGTCCAGGGCAATCCGGGGCGGCTTGCCCAGACCGAGGTCAGCACCCCGGATCCAGTCGACCAACCGCCGCTGCGACCAGACCTCGGCTGCACATAGGTAGCGACCGCTCGCACTCGGCGTCTCCATTGCCAGCCGGTGCGCTTTGGCGACGTCACGCACGTCCACGATCGCATAGTCGAGGTCGAGGATGCCGGGATACTGGCCTCGCAGGAGACCCACCAGGGTCGAGCTACTGGTATTGAGCGCGGGCACAAGCGAGGGGCCCAACACCACCGAAGGATTGATCACGACCAGGTCGAAGTGACTTTGCGATCTCGCGAACCCCCAGGCCGTCCTTTCAGATGCCGCCTTGGAGAAGTAGTAGGGGTTGCGATCGACCGCGGAGCGTTGGTTCCATTTGTTCTCGTCGAATTCGCCATCGGGCTCATCGGTAATAGCAGCGAAGGACGAGGTCAGCACGAGCCTTTTGATCGAGGGCGTTGCCCCGGCGGCGTTCAGAACCGCCAGCGTGCCATTGACCGCCGGATCGATCAGATCTCGTTGTGGATCATCGACATTGAGCACATAGGGGCTGGCGGTGTGGATCACAAACTCGCAGCCAGAAAATGCGGGACGGAATGACTCGGGTTCTCCGAGATCGGCGGCGACGATGTCAATTCTGGGTGACAGTTCGACCAGCCCCGCCGGCGCCTTGGCCGGATTCCGTACGGTGGTTCGCACACGGTGTCCGGCCTCCAAGAGCTCGCGGATGACCTGGGAGCCGATGAATCCGCCTCCTCCCGTTACGCAGACGAGCGCCATTCTCGAACCCTAACCCGGGTTCCCGACAGGTTCGCTATCGCCCAGATATCCTGACCTGATGGGCAGATCATTGATGGTGGCAGCGCTATTCGTAACGCTGGTGTCGTGTGGCGGGGAAGCCGACACCACTACCACGGTCGCCTCTAGCGACGGCACCTCGGCCGGTGACGGTCCGATCCTCACTATCGAGGGCCGCGCATTCGGATCGGTTCCCCAACTCGCCCCCGGGACTTCAATGACGATTGTCAACCTCGATTCGGTCCGTCACACCTTCACGTCGGGCGACGACTCCTGGGAACCAGTCCAGCTCGCCGGAGAATCCGAGGCGACGTTCACCGTCCCGGGGGATCTGGCGCCGGGCGATTACATCTTCTTCTGCGAAGTACACGCGGACATGGGAGGGCGCCTCACCGTCACGGGCTGAGGCCATGATCGAGGAGAGAGAGTGAATCAATTGCAGGAATCGGCGCGCTTGCTTTTTCGCGGTGCCCTCTTGGTGTTCGTGGTGACGATCGTCATCGGGATCCTCAACGGACTCGACCTTTGGGAGCCACCACGGAACCTGCTTCTAACTCACGTTCATTCGGGCACCCTCGGATGGATCACTTTGGCTGTCGGTGGATCCATCCTGCTGATGTTCGGCGAAAGCCTCGACGACAAGGCTGTCCGCAGTGGTCGCCAACTGGCCGTGGCCTTGGTGGTCACCGTGGTTCTCTACGTAATTGCCTTCGCCACCGGGACCGGCATCTATCGCCCCATCGCCGGAACTCTCCTCCTTATCGTCCTGATCTGGCTCTTGGTGTGGACCGCCGGGCGCTATC
>JBOGEW010000241.1:0-5948 GCA_050742075.1 Acidimicrobiia bacterium | reverse complement strand
ATCCCCAACAGGTCGAAGATTGGCTGAACTGGTCGCCGCCGGCCGCCGATCAGCCGACCTTGCTCGAAGAGTTCGTCGTCGGCGAAGAACACGCTTTCGATTGCGTCTTTGTCAAGGGCCAGCCGGTTTGGTGGAGCATCACCCGCTATTACCCGACGCCGCTGGCGGTGATGGAGAACCCCTGGATTCAGTGGGCGGTAATCCTGCCCCAGGACATCTCCGGGCCCGAGTACGAGGGCATCCGCCAGGCGGGACCGGCAGCCATCGCCGCCCTCGGTCTCCAGACCGGTCTCGTCCACATGGAGTGGTTCCGCCGACCGGATGGATCCATTGCCATCTCGGAGGCGGCGGTGCGTCCCCCGGGCGCACAGTTCTCGACCTTGATTTCCTACGCCCACGATTTTGACCTTTATGCCGCTTGGGGAAGGTTGATGACCTACGAAGAATTTGACCCTCCGACCCGCAAGTTCGCAGTAGGAGCGGCCTATCTGCGGGGTCAGGGCCAGGGGAAGGTCGTCGGGATCACCGGGCTCGATCAGGCACAGGCCAGTGCCGCCGGAACGGTGCTCGAGGTGCAGCTCCCGAAGGAAGGGCAGTCGTCCAGCGGCCACTACGAGGGCGAGGGGTATGTAATCGTGCGTCACCCCGAAACGAGCCGGGTGGAAGAGGCGCTCGCTGCCATCGTCAGCAACGTCAGAGTCGAGCTCGGATGAACATCTTGTTTCTTTCCCCGGGATTTCCAACGGAGATGACCGACTTCGTTCGCAGCCTGGCAGAGGTCGGTGCAAACGTCATCGGGCTTGGTGATCAGGCAGAGCACAATGTTCCGGACAAGGCCCGTCGGGCCTTGTCCGCTTATTACCAGGTGAGCTTTTCGCGCCCGGAGTCGGTGCTCGAGACCGCTTTCGAGATCTCAGAACGGGTGCTGATCGAGCGGGTCGAATCGCTCTGGGAGCCGTTGATGATCCTCGCCGCTCAGGTGCGCGAGCTGCTGCGAATCCCGGGAATGAGCCAGGTGGAGACCGTTCCCTTCCGAGACAAGGAAGCGATGAAGCAGGTGCTCGATGCGGCCGGGATTCGCACCCCGCATCACTATTCGGCCAAGTCGAGCGATGACGTTTGGGCCGCCATCGCTCGGATCGGCTATCCGGCCGTTGTCAAGCCCATCGCTGGCGCCGGATCGGCCGACACTTTCCGCGTCAACGACCGTGCCCAACTCGAGAGAATTCTGCCCAAGCTACGCCACGTCGACGAGGTCAGCGTCGAGGAGTTTGCCGAGGGCGAGGAGTTCACCTTCGACACGATTTGCTCGGAGGGCAGGGTGCTCTTCTACAACATGTGCTGGTACCGGCCCCGGCCGCTGATCGGTAAAACCCACGAGTGGATCAGCCAGCAGACCGTGGCCCTGCGAGATCCCGATGTTCCCTATCTCGCGGCAGGGAAAGAGTTGGGTTACCAGGTCCTCAAGGCAATGAACTTCCGGGACGGCTTCACCCACATGGAGTGGTATCTGAGGTCCGACGGGGAGGCGGTCTTCGGCGAGATCGGGGCCCGACCCCCGGGAGGGAGAACGGTGGATGCGATGAATTTCGCTTCCGATGTCGATCTCTTCCGCTCCTGGGCGGAGGCCACGGTGCACGGCCGCATCTCCCAGCCGCTCGAGCGCAAGTTCAACGCGGCCACAGTGTTCAAGCGGGCGATCGGTGAGGGCCGGATCATCCGATACGAGGGACTGGATCGCCTCCTGGCCGCGCTCGACCCGTGGGTGGCAGCGGTCGAGCTCAATCCAATCGGTGCCCTGCGCAGAAACTGGAAGCAACAGCTCGTGGGTGATGGCATGGTCGTGGTTCGCCACCCGGATCTGCCGACGTGCGCCGAAATGGCTGACCGAATCGGCACCGAGCTCCAGATCATCGCTGGCTAGCCGCCGGCGGACCCAAGCCCGGAGGGTGGCCTCCATATACTTCCGCCGTGATCCTGGGACGGGAGCTAGAGCAGGACAGGCTCAGGTTCCTCATCGCCCGGACACGGTCGGGTGAAGGCGGGACCCTGGCAATCGTTGGGGATCCCGGGATGGGGAAGACCACCATCCTTGATTGGGCTGGAACCACCGCCACCACCGACAGGCTGACCGCGCTCAAAGCGGGGGGCCGTGAATCGGAGTCGGACCTCCCCTTTGTGGCTCTGGCCGACCTGCTCCGTCCTCTCGAAGGACGGGTCAGTTCACTCCCCGGCCCCCAGAAGCGGGCGCTGCGGAGTGCTCTGGCCCTGAGCGACGCCGCTGCCGGCGATCGGCTAGCGATCAGTGCCGCCACCCTTCGATTGCTCGGAGACCATGTGGCCGACGAGCCCTTGCTGATCCTGATCGATGACTATCAGTGGCTTGACACCGCCACCAGGGATGTCGTCGACTTCATTGCTCGCCGCAGCCAAACAGTGGGCGTGGGCGTGGTGGTCAGCAGCCGGGGAGCGCTGCCTAGCGAGCTCGGTGGCGACGTGCTTCATCTCGGTCCATTGTCCGAAGGATCGGCTGCTGCCCTGGTCAGCCAGATTGCCGACCTCAGCCCCAAGGCTGCCCGGCGGGTATTGGATCTCGCCGCGGGAAACCCGCTGGCACTCGTGGAGCTTCCCCGGGTGCTGGAAGAAGAGCACCGGAGCGCCGACTTCGAGACGCCGATTTCGGTAACCGCCTCTCTCCAGCGGGCGTTTGGCAGCCATCTCGAACGGCTTTCCGATCGATGTCAGCTGGCGGTGTTGTGTGTGGCAGAAGAGGAAACCGGGGAAGTGGCCGCCCTCAAATCCGCCTCGGCAGCTCTCGACCTCACCATGTCCCATCTCACGGAGGCTTTTGCTTCCGGACTTCTAATTCAGGATGGCGCCACCATCAAGTTCCGACACCCCCTAGTTCGATCGGTGGCTCGCCAGCGCGCCGATCCCGCCGATGTGCGAAGAGTCAATCGAGCGCTCGCCGCCACTGCAGTCGATGCCGACCGTCGGGCCTGGCACCTGGCCTCCGCCGTTAGCGGCCGCGATGAAGAAGCCGCCAGGGCTCTCGAGGAGGTGGCAGATCGAGCCCTGTCCCGCGGTGCCTCGGGGGCAGCTGCCGTCGCCCTGCGCAAGGCCGCTGCCCTGTCCGAAGAGAAAGGCTGTCGTCTGCGCCGTTTGAGCGCCGCGGCCCGCGCCGCTCATCGGGCCGGGAACATCGATCTCACCGCAGCCTTGATCAATCAGGCTCGGACCGAGACGGATCAGTCAGCCGACCCGGCCCTGGTCATATTGGAGGCCGATATCCGGATGCGGAGCGGTGACGCAGCCGGCGCTTACGCCACGTTACGGCTCGAAGCCGGTCAGATCGCGGAAAGCAATCCGCATCGTGCGGCGACGATGTTGCTCCTTGCCTCCAAGTTCAGAGTGCAGCGACTCGAGGCCGTCGAAGCCCTGATCGAAGTCGAGCAGGCCCTCGCCCTGGTGTCGCCAACGGAGCGGGACGTGGTGCACCACTCCGCCATCGCCATGGCCCAGACCATGGCGGGTCATCCGGACGCCAAAGCGAGCGCGCGTTTCGCGGCGAAGAAAGCGATCGCCTCCCCCTACGGTCATATCCACAGCCTCGGCATCGGGTGGCCCCTGGTTTGGTTAGAGGAGTACGAGCTCGCCAACGCCTTTATCAAGCGTTCGGTCGACCTCCAACGTGATGGCGGATTTCTCGCATATCTTCCCCAAGCGTTGCTACCGCTCGCCGAGCTCGAGTTTCGCACGGGTCATTGGGATGATGCTCGCCTCCACGCCACCGAGTCGTTACATCTTTTCGAGGAGCTGCGACAGCCCACCGAGGCGGCATTTGCTTCCTCGCTCCTGGCGCGTATCGAAGCCGCCTTCGGCGACGAGGACTCCTCACGACTTCACGCCCGGTCCGCTCTCGACACCGATATCCGGTCGGGCCTCAGGTCGGCCACCGCCAACGCGAAGGGTGCGCTGGGTTTCCTCGATGTTGGACTTGGCAACTATCGAGCGGCGGCCGAGCACCTGGAAGAAAGTCGCAATCTCTCCGAGTTGGGCGGCACCACCGAACCTTGGCTCTTTCCGGTGGATGGTGACTTGGTCGATGCCTTGGTCCGTCTCGGCGACAAGGACCAGGCGATGTTGATCGCTAAATCGCTCGTCACCCGGGGGGAAGCGATGGGGCGGAGGTCGGCGATGGCGGTGGGTCATCGGGCGATCGGACTTGCCTCCGACGAAGAGGACTTTCGTGATCCGTTCGAGACGGCGCTGGCGATCCACGAGGGACTGCCGACGCCTTTCGAATTAGCCCGGACCGAGCTGGCCTACGGCGAACGGCTGCGCCGGGCGAAGAAGCGCGAAGAGGCCCGGCGCCAGCTTCGTCGGGCTCTGGAGATCTTTGAAGGCCTAGGAGCCAATCCCTGGATCGAGCGGACCCGGTCAGAATTGGAGTTGAGCGGCGAGACCCTCGAACAGCCTCGTTCGGTGGCCAGCCTCACCCGTCAGGAGCGGCAGGTGGCGAGGCTCGTCGCCGAGGGTGCCACCAATCGCGAAGCCGCTGCCACTCTCTTCGTCAACCACAAGACCATCGAGTACCACCTCGGCAACGTTTATCGCAAGCTCGGGGTCCGCTCCCGGACCGAACTGGCCAATGCGTTGCGCAACGAGGCGAACACCTGGGCGGGCCATTTCGAAAAGAATTGAGTAGGGCGAGCGTTAGCTTCGCCTTCTGTGAGTTCCACCGCCCCCAACCGTCTGATCGGGATCGACGCCGCCCGCGGCCTGGCCCTAATCGGGATGATGGCGGTCCACATCCTCCCCTCCCGCGACCCGGACGACTCAATCTCCTCCGCCTACTTCATCGCCTCCGGTCGCTCCGCGGCGCTGTTCGCGGTCCTGGCCGGGGTGGGGCTGGCCTTGGCCAACGGGCGGACCGAGCCACCGGCGGGGGAGGAGTTGCGAGCCGCTACCACCGCCACCGTGGTTAGGGCGGCGGTCATCGGATTGATCGGGCTTGTCCTGGGCGAACTCCAATCCGGGGTGGCGGTGATCTTGGTCAACTACGGATTCCTCTTCCTGCTGGGATCGTGCTTCCTCGGGCTCAGGGCCAGACCTCTGCTTTGGATGGCCGCGGCCTGGACCGTGGCAGGCCCGGTCCTTAGCCACCTGATCAGGATGCGACTTCCGGGGCCCGACCTCGGCGTGCCCGGCTTCGACATGTTTGCCCAACCGAGCCTGCTCCTCCGTGAGATCTTCTTCACCGGGTACTACCCGGTGTTTTCCTGGATGGCCTATCTGTGGATGGGAATGGGCTTGGGCCGGCTCAACCTGAAAAAGCAGGCGATAAAGATCCTGTGGCTGGGAGGGGTGCTGGCGGTGGTCCCCAAGATCGGTTCCTGGCTCTTGCTCGGCTCGCTGGGGGGATCGCGCTTCCTCGAGGAACTTCCGCTGCAGTTCTTTGGCGTAACTCCCCCTACGACCTGGTGGTACCTGGCGGTGTCCATCCCCCATTCCGCCACTCCCTTCGACCTCGCTCACACCATTGGTACTTCTCTATTCGTGATCGGGCTCTGTCTCTTGATCGTTCGCCTGGTCAACTGGATCGCGGCCGCGGGGGCGATGACCCTCTCCCTGTACACCTTTCACGTCGGCGCTCTCGCCACCGGAGCAGGCAAGGACGAGGAGATGAGTCTCTTTCTGATTCATGCCGCGGCGGCGATCGTCTTTGGTTTGATCTGGCGACACTTCGTCGGTCGCGGTCCTCTTGAATCGATGACCGCCGAACTTTCTCAAACCGCCCGTGAGGTGATCGTCACCCGTCGTTGAGAAGGTGGACTCCCTGCCGAACGATCATCCTTCCTCCAACCACCACCTCGGATACATCGCCTGCCCCGGCGACCCAAAGCAAAGCCGACGGTTCGATCCCGGAGGCACGGATGGTGTCGGTG
>JBOGEW010000240.1:0-2406 GCA_050742075.1 Acidimicrobiia bacterium | reverse complement strand
TTCCCGATCCAGCCGGTGGCTTCGCGACCACTGGCAGCCCGATTTCTGAAATGAAGCGGCGGGCATCGTCCGCGCTGCCAACCAGTCGGTGCTGGGCGCATGGCAGCCCATTCCGCGCCATCACGCTCTTCATCCGATCCTTGTCGCGGAAGTTGCGAGCGGTCTCGACATCGATGCCCGGTATCCCAAGTTGCTCCCGCACCACCGCCAGTGGGACCTGTAGCTCCTCGAGGGGACCCATCAGCCGATCGACCCCACCCATCTCTCGTCCGATGGCGGCAACCGCGGCGACGAGATGGGCGGTGTCCAGGGCATTGTCGACCTTGAGGTGCGAAGTCAGGCGATTTTTCACCTCCGGTCCAAGTTTCTCCGCCGGATCATGGCTGATAAGTCCGAGACGAACTCCTGGGGTCCGGGCGACGGCGTCTATGAAGCGAGCGGTGGTGGGGAGAAAGTAAGGCGCTACGAACACGACATCGGCCACCCGAAAACGGTAGTGGTCCTCGCTTTGGTGCGGACGGACGGAGGGCAATCGGGCGTGACAGAATCACGACGTGCGGATCTTGTTCGTGGCTGCCGAAGTCGCTCCCTTCTCCAAAACCGGCGGATTGGCAGATGTAGCTCACGCCCTCCCCGAATCCCTGCAGACAATCGGGCACGACCTGATGGTCGTGAGCCCCTTCTATTCCCGCCTCCACGAGGGGAACCACCGGCTCCATCGGGTATTCGAGGCGGTTCCCATCACCTTGCTGGGCGGCGAGCCCTTCGATGCCTACCTGGCCGAGGACGGCCGGAACTGGTTGGTCGATTATCCCCCCTTCTTCGAGCGGGACGGGATCTACCGCAACGATGGTGACGAGCACCGCCGTTTTCTCTTCCTGACCCATGCCGCCTTGGAGCTGTGTCGCCGCCGTTCGTGGTCGCCCGAGATTGCACACGCCAACGATTGGCATACCGGATTGCTACCGCTCTTTCTTCGCAGCACCTATCAGAGCGATCCGGTCCTGGCTCAGACCCGGTCGATCTACACGATCCACAACCTCGCCTACCAAGGTGTTTTCGGGGCAGACATCGCCGACGACCTGGGGATGGGCAATCAGGGCTACCTCCTCCACCAGGACCACCTCCGGGAGGGGCGTCTGAACTTCATGGAGCACGCCTTGATGTATGCCGACGCCATCACCACCGTCTCGCCCACCTACGCCTATGAGATTCAAACCCCCGAGTTCGGCGTCGGACTCGACGGGATCCTCCGGTATCGATCGCACGATCTCTATGGGATCCTGAACGGGATCGACACCGACGTCTGGGATCCGCGTACCGACACCCGTATCCCGGTCAACTATTCCGAGACCGAACTCAACGATAAGGCCGCCAACAAGCAAGCCCTCTTAGCTAGAGGGGGGATAGTCGCCCGTGCGGGCCAGATGACGGTCGGGGTCGTCAGCCGCCTCACCGGCCAGAAGGGGATCGAACTGATGATCCGCCCGCTCGCCCGCCGCCTGGATTCTGGGCACATCAACCTCGTCGCCCTCGGATCGGGCGAGCTTCGGTACGAACAGGCGCTTGCGTGGCTGGCGTCGACTTTTCCGTCCTCGGCTCATTTTCAGCCGGGCTACGACGAGGACCTGGCTCATCTCATCGAGGCCGGCGCAGACGTCTTTCTCATGCCATCGCGCTATGAGCCCAGTGGGCTCAACCAGATGTACAGCCTCGCCTACGGCACCCCTCCGATCGTTCGTCGTACCGGAGGGCTGGCCGATTCGGTCACCCATTACGATTCCGAGCGGGGCGAGGGAACTGGATTCGTCTTCCACCATTACTCCGAGGTCGGTTTGGCCTGGGCGCTCGATCAGGCACTTTCGGTCTATGAGAACCCAAAGCAGTGGGAGCAGTTGCAGAGGAACGGAATGTCAGAGGACAACTCATGGGAGCGACGAGCCAGCGAATATGACCACCTCTATCGCAGGGTGACAGGTAACCGATCGTGAATGTGATCTTCGTGGAACCGAGCTTTCCCAACTATCAGCGTGAGTTCCCCCGAGCGCTGGCGGCAGTCGGCGCCACCGTGATCGGGGTGGGCGAGCGCCCCAGGGACTGGCTCGATCCGGAGATGCAGGGCTGGCTCACCCATTACGAACAGGTGGGGTCGGTGGTCGATGTGGAGGCGCTCGAGCAGGCCGTCCGTGTGGTCCAATCGCGGGTGCAGGTGGACCGGCTCGAAGCCACGATCGAAGCGCATGTCGAGGCGGCGGCGGCGGTTCGCGAACGATGCGGAATCCCGGGGACGTCGCCGTACACCGCGTTCCTGTGTCGGGACAAACCGGCCATGAAAGAGGCCCTCCGACAGATAGGAGTTCCGACCGCACAATCGGCGGGGGTGGGAAGCGCCGAAGAGCTCTACGC
>JBOGEW010000239.1:0-2388 GCA_050742075.1 Acidimicrobiia bacterium | reverse complement strand
AGTCGCTGGTGAGGACATCACCCACGGACTCCCCCGAGTGGTCGAGCTTTTCGAGGCTCGAACCCCCAAGGGGAAAGCGGTTCTGGCCGAGGTCGGTGGACCCGTCCAGATCATCGATGATGACGAGGGCAAGCGGGTGGTCGTCGATGCCAAGGAAGGCGAAGCGGCCTACGGCGTCTCCCGCCGGGCCCGGCTCCGCATCGCCGACGGCGATGTGATCGAGGCTGGCACCCAGCTCACCGAAGGTCCGCTCGATCCGAAGGAGGTCCTCGAAGTGCGGGGGGTTCGTGCGGCCCAGCAGTATCTGGTCGATCAGGTGCAGGAGGTTTACCGATCCCAGGGCGTGGAGATCCACGACAAGCACATCGAGTTGATTGTCCGACAGATGCTCCGTCGTATCCGGGTCGTGAACCCGGGAGACTCCGATTTCATGCCGGCCGAGCTGGTCGACGAGCGCGACTTCCGTGATGCCAACCGTCGCCTTCTGGAGGACGAAAAGCAGCCGGCCGAAGGTCGAACCGAGCTGATGGGGATCACCAAGGCTTCGCTGGCTACGGACTCATGGCTTTCGGCGGCATCGTTCCAGGAGACCACCCGGGTGCTGACTGACGCCGCCATCTTCGGCAAGTCGGACTACATGCGGGGCCTGAAGGAGAACGTGATCATCGGTCGCCTGATCCCGGCCGGCACCGGCGCCAAGGACTACCAGTCGCTCCAGCCCAACCTGCCGGGAGCAACCACGGTCGAGTCGCTCGGCTGGCAGTTCGGTCCCCGTGAGCGGGAATGGACTGCCGAAGAGGCCGCCAACTGGCTACGGGCCGGCGGCAGTTCCGACGGCGACTTGGATCTCGCCGAGGGCGTCGATTCCGAAGAGACCGACGAGGAGGAATAAGTCCACCGATCTGACCGTCGTTCCGGCGACGCCGGGGCGATGGTCGGATCTGGAATCGCTCTTCGGTCCGAACGGGGCGTACTCCAATTGCTGGTGTACGTGGTGGATTCTCACCGGCAAGGAATTCTCAGAAGCGCTCCCGGCTGAACGCCGCTCGATCCTCGAGGGCCTTGTTGCCAACGGGGAGAAGCCCGGTTTGCTCGCATATCGGGACCGCCAACCTGTCGGGTGGTGCGCAGTCGGTCCCCGGCTGAGGTACACCCGGATGATGTCGGCCCGGTCATCGGTCTATCGCCCCCCGGACGACCCCGCGGGCAACTGGGTCATCAACTGCTTTTACATTCCCCGGCCCCATCGGGGGACCGGCGTGGCCACGGCGCTGCTCGAGGCAGCGGTCGCCTTCGCTCGCCAATCTGGAGCAAAGGTGATTGACGCTTATCCGCTGCTCGACGACACCCATGGGGCGGCCTCGCTCTATGTCGGGACCTATTCGATGTTCAAAGACGCCGGGTTCGTTGAGATCTCGCGGGTTCGGGAACGTCCGCTGATGCGATTGGCCCTGTCAGGAGAGAGCTGAGGCAAGCGAATTCTCGGCGATGGTTCTCAGCTCGTCCTGGGTGAGATGAAGCGCCTCGGCGGTCCGGAGATAGTTGTCACCCACATAGCCCCCGAAGTAGGCCGGGTCGTCGCTGTTGATTGAGACATTGAGTCCGAGGTCGAGCATCTTCTTCAACGGGTGTTCCCTCAAGGAGGAAACCACCTGCAGGCGGAGGTTCGATTGCGGGCACACCGTGAGGGGGATTCGCTCCTGCTGGAGTCGGTGGACGAGGTCAGCGTCTTCGAGCGACCTGACGCCGTGGTCGATCCGTTCGGCACCTAGTAGGTCGAGGGCCTGCCACACGTAATCGGGCGGTCCTTCCTCACCGGCATGGGCGACCGTTCGCAAACCCATGCTCCTGGCGCGGGCAAACACGTTCTTGAACTTTTCCGGCGGAAACCCCACCTCGGAGGAGTCGAGACCGACACCCAGGATCCGATCGAGGTAAGGCTCGGCTAAGTCGAGGGTACGGAGGGCGTCGTCTTCGGGGAGGTGACGGAGGAAGCAGAGGATGAGAGCCGAATCAATGGTGTCGGCCCACTCTTGCTGAGCCGCCCGAAAGCCGGCCATGAAAGTCTCAAATTCAACTTCGCGGACAAGGTGGATCTGGGGGTCGAAGAAGATTTCGGCCCGGGTAACACCGTCGGCGGCGGCCTTGCGCAGGTATGCAGACATGAGCTCGGCGAAGTCCTCTTCCGCTCGCAGGACCGCCGCTCCCTGGTAGTAGAGGTCGAGGAAGGACTGGAGGTCGGAGAACTCGTATGCGCGCCGGGCCTCCTCGACACTGGCGAAGGAAAGCTCGACCTGGTTCCGGGCGGCGAGAGCGAACATCAGCTCAGGCTCGAGGGTTCCCTCAATGTGAACATGCAACTCCGCCTTCGGCAGGGCCCGCACGAAG
>JBOGEW010000238.1:0-4454 GCA_050742075.1 Acidimicrobiia bacterium | reverse complement strand
TCTTCGAGCTCAACGAGGCGTTCGCCGCGGTCGGGCTCGCCTCGATGCGCGACCTCGGGATCACCGACGACGTCGTGAACGTCAACGGCGGGGCGATCGCCCTCGGCCACCCCATCGGTTGCTCCGGCGCCCGCATCCTCGTCACCCTGATCCACGCCCTCCGCCACCGCGGGGGCACCAACGGTCTCGCCGCCATCTGCCACGGCACCGGCGGAGGCACCGTCACCTCGATCGAACTCGTCTAACCGCGACCCAGGGCTGATAGCGCTGCTGTACAGCCCTACCGGCCCACAGACGCGCCGGTAGGCGGGTCACTTAGCGGCGCGAGCCCGCGGCCGCGGCTCGTTTCGCCCACGCTGGCGGATCCCCGTAGCGCTGGGGTGGTACCAGGCGGCCGGCAGCGGAGTCCTCGATGAGCTGTGTCATCCGCTTCTCCCGCGTTGCCTCTTGCTTGGCCGACATCACCCAATAGATGGTGCCGGCCCGATAGCTGGGGGTGGCGGCCTCCCAGAACGCCGAAGCTTTGCGATCTGCCGCCAGCCGTGCCTTGAAATCGGCGGGGAGCTCGATCTCATGGCGGTTCTCGTAGGAATAGACGCCGCTCTGCTCCGGTCGTCGCTTCTCGAAGGCCGCCAGGCCAGCGGGCGTCATCCGGCCCTCGGCCATCAGCTTCTCGACCAGGGCGATATTGACCTTGCTCCAATTGCTCCCCGTTTTACGAGGCGTCCAGCGCTGTCGCCGCGAGTTCTCGTCGATGCGTTGCGATTTGGAGTCGATCCAGCCGAAGCACAGCGCTTCTTCGACCGCCTCCTCCCACGTGATGCCCCGCCGCTTCACGTGTTTGGAGTTCAACTTCATCCACAGCTCCGCCTTCTTGTCGTGGTTCTTCTCAAGCCACCGACGGAACGCAGTTGGGTTGGCAAACGGCATCGCCGAACGGTCGTCGCTCATCAGTCGAAGAGGCGGGGGCGGAACAAGCGGTCGTGGGTGGTGATGGCGTAACGGTCGGTCATCCCGGCGACAAAGTCGACCGCTCCCGTGACCGGGTCGGCTTCGGGCACCGTCATCGACTCGGGGATTTCATCGGGGTGGTGGGAGAAGTAGTCGACCAGATTGCGAATGACGACGATGGCGCGGTCCTTCTGGAACTCCGCTTCCGGCCGGAGATAGACCTCCTCGAACATGAAGCCGCGCAGTTTGTGCATCGTCTCGAGGGTCTCTGGGTTCATCTTCACCTCTCCCACTTCGAGGCTGAAGTCGACCACCGCCCGGATCATGTGGTTGATCCACTCCCGGCTGGTGTCACCGAAACGGGCGACCACCGGTGACGGCAAGTCCGCCAATCCGATCAGTCCGGCTCTGATCGCATCGGCGAAGTCGTGCGTTAGATAGGCGATGCGGTCGGCGAATCGGCACAGCATCCCTTCGGGTGTCGAGGGAGGCGGCTTGATCTTCCACGAATGAGACCGAATCCCATCGATCACCTCCCAGGAAAGGTTCTGCGGCTCGAGAACCGACAGCACGCGGACCGAATGGGCGGAGTGAAGCCATTCCCCTTCCACATATGGCGTTAGTGCCTCTTCCCCCGTGTGGCCGAAGGGGGAGTGACCGACGTCGTGACCGAGACATATCGCCTCCGTCAATGCCTCGTTGAGCCCCAGGCTGGCGGCCATCGATCTGCCTATCTGGGTCACCTGCAACGTGTGGGTCAGGCGGGTGACGAAGTGATCCCCCTCGGGATTGATGAAGACCTGGGTCTTGTGTTTGAGCCGTCGGAAAGCCTTGGTGTGGATGATCCGGTCGCGGTCGCGTTCGAAAGCCGTTCGATACTCGTCGGGCCCTTCCTTCTCCGCCCGTCCCTTGCTGTCGGCGGAACGAGTAGCGGCCGGAGCCAACGCTTCTTCCCCCTTCTCCCGTTTCTCCCGGGTTCTTCGCAGGAACTCAGACATAACGCGCCCGGATGCGCGAACTCAGCCAATCCATCGCCGCCACCACGATGGCAATGGCGAGTATCTGCGCGGCGGCGGCCCGGTAGTCGAGGAGGTTGATGTTCTGCTGGAGCAGAAATCCGATCCCGCCGCCGCCGACGAAGCCGATGATGGTCGACATGCGGACGTTGATGTCCCAGCGATACATGGTGAATGAGATATAGGGCGGGATGACCTGGGGGACCACCGCATAGACCACGTTCTGGAGCCGGTTGGCGCCAGTCGCTCTCACCGCCTCCAGCGGTCCGGCGCTGATCGATTCCACCTGTTCGGAGTAAAGCTTGGCCAGGGCGGCGATCGTGTGAAGAGCGAGGGCCAAGGCCCCGGCGAAGGGACCGATCCCCACCCACACCACGAAGACGATCGCCATGATCAGCGGCTCGATCGCCCGCAAGACGTTGAAGACGGTCCGAGTGATGTAGTAGATGCCCAGCCCCAGGCGCACGGTCGGTCGTCCTCTCACCCGGAAGGCGACCCACAGCCCGGCCAGTGCTCCGACGATCAACGGGATCCAGAGCGTTCGGTTGAGATCACTCCACTCGTAGAACCAGGCGATGGCCTGGGCGATCAGGATCGCCCAGAGCGCTCCTGCCACCATCGCCAGGGGGATGGCGACGGCATTGAGGGCACCTGCGGAGAGCCGCTTGCGAAGCCCATGGCCAAAGCGGTTGAAGACCATCACGAGAACCCCTCCGCCGAAAACGGCGGAAGCCACCACCAGACCGAAGGAGACCAGCTCCCCGGCGGTGCCGAGGAAAGCACCGAGGAAGCGGAAGACGCCGAGCCGGGGCTCGAGCCAGGCGCCCAGTTGTTGGAGGAGGCTCGCCGCCAGATAGAGGCCGAGCATCACCAAGAGGAACACCAGGACCAGGAGCACGGCCCGCTGGGTCCGCTGGGCGGGGGAGGGCCGTTCGGTCTCCTCGGCTGGAATAGCTCGGCGGAGAATGAATGCTCCGGCCAGGAGCGTCACCAGCAGCCCGACCAACCCGAGCCACAGCTCATCACCTATCGCCCGGGCCGATCGCCCGGCGATGTTGGCGGCGAGAACCCCACCGCCCACACCCAGGGGCAATGCGATCAGGCTGAGGGCGACGTTCGTCACCGTGCTCTTGATGTCCTCCATCAGGTTGCGGGCAGCCAAAAACGAAAGTGGCACCGCCAGCAGCGTCGCGAAGGTCGTAGCTATCAAAGCGAGAAAAACGGTCTCGATGATCTTGTCGAGCGTGTCGCGGGCGGTCTGGGTCCAGCGGGGGCTGCCGACCGGCTCGGTACTCACCACCCTGATGGTTTGGGCGGTCTCCGACGGTCGGTTCGGCAGCCGGACCGTGGTGGAGAATTCACCAGCCTGATCGGTTCGAACTTCGGCGAGCCGCAGCTGCACCTCCGAGTTGGGGATGAGGAAAACGCGCACCGCGGCGGTGGGGGCGAATCCGTTACCACTCACCTCGATCGTCCCACGAGGGTCGGCACATGGCGGATCAAGGACGATTCGCCCCTCTCCTTGGGCCACCTGATCACTTTCGCCACCGGTGCAGGGGATCTGGATGGGGATGTCGGTATTAGAGACGTCGAGATCCTGCTCCAAGATCTCGGGTCGGGCGAGGGCCCGGAGGATGCGCACCAACCCCTCGCGACGCGTCTCATCGCGGATCTGATCGAGGTTGACTCCGGTGACCCAGAAGCCGTAGGCATAGATAACGAGGCCGAAGATCACGGCCGGCCAGAGCCACGGCGGCCGTTTGGTGCCGGGATCAGCCAACCCGTTCCGCCTCTTGCCCGTATATCGCCTTGAACCGATCGTCGTCGATGGTCTTGGGCTCGCCGTCGAAGACCAACTCGCCTTTGTTGAGGGCGATTGCCCGGTCGGCATACCGGTGGACCAGATCGAGGAAGTGGAGGCTGCAAAGGACAGTCACCCGGTCGTCGGTATTGATGCGCTCCAGGTATTGCATGATCGAGTGGGCCAAGACCGGGTCAAGACTCGCCACGGGCTCGTCGGCCAGGATCATGTCCGGGTCTTGCATCATTGCCCGGGCGATTCCGACTCTTTGCTGCTGTCCACCGGAAAGCTCGTCGGCACGGGCCTTGGCCTTTTCAGCGAGGCCCACTCGCTCGAGCTGAGCAACCGCCTTCCGCACGTCCTCTTTCGGAAAGCGGTTGAGAATCGACAGGGCCGGGTTCACATAACCCAGGCGGCCGGCAAGGACATTGGTGATGACCGTCGAGCGATGGACCAGGTTGAAGTGTTGGAACACCATCCCGATCCGACGACGGACCTGACGCAGGTCTTCTTGGGGGGCGGCGGTGACATCCTCGCCGTTCCAAAAGATCTTGCCGGCGGTCGGCTCCACCAACCGGTTGATGCAACGCAGCAGAGTGGACTTACCGGAGCCGGAAAGACCGATGACGGCCAGGAATTGCCCGTCGGGAACCTCGAAGCTGACGTTCTGGAGCGCGACCGTGCCG
>JBOGEW010000237.1:0-1564 GCA_050742075.1 Acidimicrobiia bacterium | reverse complement strand
TCGAGTTCGACACCTTGGTTCGACTCGGGCTACCGATCGTGGCGGTGATGGGAAACGACGGCGTCTGGGGCAACATCAAGACCTTCCATACCATGATGTATCCCGAGCGAGTTGTTGCTGCCGACCTCGGCCGGCGCCCCTATCACGAGGTGGTCAGCGCTCTCGGCGGTCACGGCGAACTGGTGACGGATCCGGACGACCTTGGCCCAGCCCTCAAGCGAGCCCGCGCCTCGGGCCTCCCATCACTGGTGAACGTCCACCTCGCCGAGACGATGAGAATGAGCTCCAACTACTCCCAATGATTTCTGTGGGTAGCTTGGGACGTACAACGTCCCCACCTCCCCTGGGTCGCGTTAGAGGGCAATGAGTGCGAAAAGCCCGAACAGCAGGCAGTAGACGCCATAGCCGCTGAGACCGGCGCGGCTCAGCATCCGCAGGAGGAAGGCGATGGCGAGATAGCCGGTGACGCCCGCCACTATCACCCCCAGCCAAGCCGACCCGGGCACCCCGCCGTTAGTAGCCAAGCTGAACAGTTCGAACAATCCGGCGGCGGCAATGGCGGGAACGCCGAGAAGAAAGGAGAAGCGGGCCATCGGCACGCGCTCGAATCCCCGCGCCATCCCGGTGGCGATGGTGAAACCCGATCGAGAAATACCGGGGAGAATGGCAAGAAGCTGTGCGAACCCGATCAGGAGGGCGTCGGTTGGGGTCGCCCCCTCGATGTTTCGGCCCCCGCGGGGCAAACGGTCGACAGCCACTAGCACCACGCCCGTCACCAGGAGAAAGAGGGCAGCTGCGGTGACTGAGCGCTGGAGACGTTCGACCTCTTCCACGAAGAGCAATGCCAGGGCCGCGGGCAGGGACCCGATGAACAAGAGCCACAGCAATCGACGGGCGTCAGGATCTGATCGGGCCAGGCGCAACCACCAGAGATCTTTTCGAAAGTAGGCGACTACCGCGCCAAGGGTTCCCAAATGGAGGACCGCGGTGGTCGCCAGATCGGGAGGAGCGAACCCAAAGAGGGCCGGGATCAGGACCAGATGGCCGTCGGAGGAGATAGGGAGGAACTCGGTGATTCCCTGGACGACTCCCCAGAGGACCGCTTGCAGCACCGGCGCCACGATAAACAAAGGGGTTCTCGGGCTAGCGGCTCCCGACCAGCGTTCGCAGCGAACCGTCGGCCAGGGCGGCGGCGGCGGCTCCCGCCTCCGCCTCAGGAATCGCCACCAGGGCCTTCGCGCCATCGATCGAGTCGGCCCCGAGAAGACGCACGACGATGCCGGGGATGATCTTGGGCGCAGATCGAACATCGACCACGAGGCGCACATCGACTCCGGCCGACGTTCCTTCCGGGACCGGAACCTCGAGGCTCCACCATCCCTCCGGAAGCGGAGTTGCCTCTCCGACGACCGAGCGGATGAGGGGCGTCCCCCGCGCCACATCGACGAGAAACAGCCCCGATGGAGAGACGTGCTCGGGCAGAATCCCGATCGGCACCCGTCGCCATTCGACATCTTCCGGTCGGAGGTCCTCTCCCGCAGTGACATCCCGGGCCAGATAGGGC
>JBOGEW010000236.1:0-12954 GCA_050742075.1 Acidimicrobiia bacterium | reverse complement strand
CCATAACCCATGGCGATGTTGAGCAGGTAATCGCCGTCGGGACTGGCAGCCTCGGCCGACTTGGCGGCCCCCACGAGATCGCCGGGGAGCAGATCGAGACTGCCTATAAACCGAATGCGCTGCGAGCGCTGCGCCGACTTCTCGGGAAGACGGCCAAACAACTCGGTGAGGACGTCGAAGTATGGGGTCAGTTCTGCCTCGGGTCGATCGAGGTTCTCACGCGAGAGCACCCAGGCAGTGATCACCGGAACACCGAGTTCGTGGGACCAGCCCAGGAACTCTTCGAAGCGGGCCATCCCGGCGCGGTAGCTGTCGGAATAGGAAGCGAGGCCCGACTCCCGGGCGTAGCGCCGATGGCCATCGAGGATGATGCCGATGTGATGGGGAAGCCGATCGCGGTCGAGATTTCGGAGGAGGCGCCTCTCGTACAACGAGTAGGCGAGGGCGCGGGGACCGTGCATCTTTCGAAGATGCTACCGATCGTCGGTTTTCGTCAATAGATCCCGCGGAATGTCGACGACACGGGCTCGGATGAACTCGCCAAGCGATTTCGCCTGAGGATCGGTTCTCATTGACGACGAGACCCCTTCGCCGAGGAAGCCTTCGATAACAAAGTTGAGGGCCAGCAGATTCGGTAACTCGAAGCGGGTGATCGGCAAGGACCCGGCCTCGGGCAGCAGGCCGCGTAAGCGGTCGACGGAGAGGAAGGAAGCCAGCCAAGGGAATGCTTCCGCGTCGCGGACCCAGACCCCGAGATTGGCGTTTCCGCCTTTGTCACCCGAACGCGCACCGACCAGCACTCCCAGTGGCTCGCGCTCGGTCGAGGAATAGATGCGGTGTTCCAACGGCACCGCCAGCAGCGGCTCTGCCCTCGATCCTTGAGGCGTCTCGGAACTGACCACGGCTTCCGAGCCGTCGACTGTCACCGTCATCGGCACCAATGCGGAGGGGATCGTCGTCGGCCAATAGACCGCATATGGCGAGGCCTCACCCGGCGGCGTAGTCAGGAAAAGTCCCGGGTAGTTGGAGAGGGCGAGCTCGACAGCGCCCCGCGAGAAGGCTCTGCCGGCTTTGTGCGGGTCGGGGTCTTTCACCATAAAGCGGAGGTAGCTCATGGAATCGTCGATCGTCTCCGGGTCGGGCTGGGACGACTTGATGAGTCGCGCCTCTGCCGTCTCGAACTGTTCACGTCCCCCGACCGCTTTCCAGAGAGCCGACTCGAGGACGCGAGCTTTCGCTTCGATGTCGAGACCGGAGATGCCGAAGGTCATCGAGTTTCGATGGCCGCCGAGATAATTGAGGGCCACCTTCAGGTAGGGCGGTGGGGCGCTTCCTTTGACACCTGAGACCCCAACCCGATCCGGACCTTCTTGCGAGAGCTGGATCGTTTCGAAGTGGGCGGTGGCGTCGGGGTTGATATAGCGGGGCGACCCGATCTCGTACAGCAATTGGGCGGTGACCGTCCCCACTGTGACACTGCCACCGGTCTCAGGGTGTTTGGTGATGATCGACGATCCATCACGCGCCACCTCGGCGATGGGAAATCCCGGTGAATCGAGGCTGCCGATCTCCTGGAAGAAGGAGTAATTGCCCCCGCTGGCCTGGGGACCGCATTCGATAACGTGGCCCGCGACCACGGCCCCGGCGAGGGCATCCCAGTCGTCTCGATGCCAGTCGTAGTGCCAGGCGCAGGGACCCACGACCAATGCGGCGTCGGTGACCCGCCCACAAATGACGACGTCGGCCTCGCGATCGAGAGCCTCCTTGATCCCCCAACCACCCAGATAGGCGTTGGCCGTGAGCGGGGTAACGCCGGAATCGCGAAGCGGGCTACCGCGGTCGAGGTGGCGGAACTCTTCACCGTCGCCCATGAGGCCATCCAGGCGGGCCATGAGGTCATCGCCTTCTACAAACGCGATCGCCGGCTGCAGCCCGAGGTCAGCGGCCAGCTCTTCCAGTCGCACCGCCAGGCCCCTTGGATTGAGGCCGCCGGCATTGGCGACGATCTTGATCCCCCGCTCGAGGCAGGTGCCGAGCACTTCTTCCATCTGCGTCACGAAGGTGGTGGCGTAACCGGCGTCGAGATCACGGCTTCTCGATCGCCAGAGGATCGCCATCGTTAGCTCGGCCAAATAGTCCCCGGTAAGAACGTCAATCGGTCCGCCCTCGACCATTTCTTTGGCTGCCGCCAGCCGGTCGCCGTAGAAACCCGAGCAATTAGCAACGCGCAGGATCGGCTTCATGGGCCAGGCTCCGTCATGACGGGCAACGTAGCCGCCTCATCGAAAAGATCGACCGCGAGATAAAGTCCGCGGGTATGGAGCGTTGGGAATGGGGGAGGGTGAAGAACCCGATTCGAACCTTCTTGCACGGGGCCGCGGCCTTGGCGGCCGTGGTCGGTGCGGCCCTCCTGGCGCGGACTGCGGCCGGAGGGCGACAGCTGCTGGCAGGGTTGATCTACTCGCTCACACTGGTGGCGATGTACACCGTGTCGGCTCTCTATCACGCGGTGGGCTGGCAGGAACGCCGCCGGGGGCTCATGCAAAGGCTCGACCACTCCATGATCTTCCTCGTGGTGGCGGGAACGTTTACTCCCTTCGGGTTGGTCGTGCTCGATGGCTGGCTCCGCCCCGCCCTCCTCGGCCTGGTTTGGACCATCGCCCTGGCAGGGATCGCCCTCAAGTTTGTGCTCTCTCACGTGAGCACTCGGCTGTCGGTTGCCCTCCAGCACACTATGGGCTGGCTTTCGTTGATAGCCCTGCCACTGATATGGAGCCGGGTCGGTTCGGGAGCGGTCTGGCTACTTCTCGCTGGAGGGTTGGCCTACTCGACTGGGACGGTGGTGTTTGCCCTCCAACGGCCCCGCCTGGCCGTTCGGGTCTTTTCGCATCACGAGCTCTTCCATGTGCTCGTCATTGTCGGCTCGATCTGCCACTTTTTTGCCGTCTGGTGGTATGTGATGCCTTTTCAGACTGCCTGACCCAGACTGCCTGACCACTAGGTCCGGGCGAGCCAGCTTTGCTCGCGACAAAGAGCTTCGACCTCGTCGAGCTTGCGGGGAACGAGATGGGTGAGGTTCTCGTGCCCATCCTCGGTGATGAGGAGGTCGTCTTCGATGCGCACCCCGATCCCGCGGAACTCCTCGGGGATCTTGTGCACGACTTTCTCCGATTTCTCCTTCCCCTCCTGCAGTCGTTTGTTGGCGGAATCCGGGTCGATAAGGGACGCCTCGAGGTGTTCATCGAGGTCGTAGGGAAAGAGTGCGAACTCGATTTCCTCCCGGCGGTCGATGTATAAGCCCGGCTCGACCGTGAAAGCCATCCCTGGTTCGAGGTTGCGCGGTTTTCCTTCCACCCGGTAGGTCCCGGCGTCGTGAACGTCCATTCCCAGCCAGTGGCTCGTGCCGTGCATGAAAAACTCGCGTTGGTGGTTCATCGCCAGGGAGTCCTCGATACTCCGGGGAAGCAACCCGAGCTCAACTAGTCCCTCGGTCAGGATCTCGGTGGCGACCTCGTGGGTCGAGCGGATTGTCGCCCCGGGACGGGTGGCGGCGATGGCGGCCTTCTGTGCCGCCAGCACCACCTCGTAGACGGCGGCCTGAGGTGAGGTGAACTGGCCGTTAGCGGGCCAGGTGCGGGTGATGTCGGAAGAGAAGTAATCGATCTCACAGGCAGCATCGATCAGGACCAGGTCGCCTTCCTCGATCATCCGATCGTTCTCGGTGTAGTGGAGGATGCAGGCATTGGGACCGGAGGCCACGATCGACGGATAGCCGTTGCGCGGCGACCCGCCTTCCCTCCAGACGTATTCCATCGCCGCTTGCACCTGGTACTCGGCCAGCTCGGGGCGGCCAAAGCGCATCGCCTCCATGTGGCCCAGGGCCGAAAGTTCGCAGGCGGCGCGCAGGCTCTCGATCTCGCTCGCCGACTTCCGAAGCCGCATGTCCGCCACCAGGGGGGTCAGGTCGCAGATCCCATTTGGCATGGCCTTGCCGGTGCGGTTCTGATAGTTGCGGGCCTTGACGAGCAGGGCGCGCACGCGGGCATCGTGGCCCTGATGCCCGCCGCGGTAGTAGAGCATGTCCCGACCGAGCAGGAGCCGGGGAAGAACTGAATCGATCTCCGCGGTGGTGTACGCCTGGTCAGCCTGGAATCGTTCCTTGGCGCCTTCGACGCCCACCCGATAACCGTTCCAGATCTCGAGGTTGCGATCGCGGGGGCGGACGAAGAGGTGATACTCGCCTTCGGGATGACCGGGGACGACGACCGCCAGTGCCTCCGGTTCGTGAAATCCCGTCAGGTAGAAGAACTCGGAGTCCTGACGAAATTCGTGGTTGACGTCGTCGTTGCGAATCGACTCTTCAGCGGCTGGGATCAGAGCGACGGCGTTGGGGCCGATGCGCGCCGCCAGGTTGGTGCGGTGGTTGCGGAATCGATCGGTCATGGCGCGACGCTAGCCGCACCGTCTCCAGAGAGAGACAGGTCGATGACCAAAGGGAAATGGTCGGAGCCGAGTGCCGGGCCGAGGGTCCGACCGATGATCGCGACCCCTTCTGAATAGAGGAGATGGTCGATCGAAACCCGCAGGATCGGGGCGGCCCGTACCGGGTACGTGTTCTCCAGCCCGTAGCCGCGGATGGAATCTTTAAGGCCAGTTGTGGCTCGCAAGCGACGGTAGGCGTAGGAGAAGGGGCCGGCGTTGAAGTCGCCGACGACGGCCAGCGGCGTTGACTGTTGCGTGACCCATTGGCCCGCGAACGCCAGCTGTTGATCGCGCAAGGTCGCCCGGCGCGGAGTGGAAGGGGACAGCGGGTGAATGGCAAGCACGGTCAAGCCGGCTGGCATCACCACCTCCACGGCGCGGGGATCTGTGACCCCGAAGCCAAATGACTCTACGAACGCTCCCGGCGGGGCAAGAACCAGGGAACCGAAGATGCCGTTCTCGTGCTTTGTGATCGTCATCTCGTAGCCGAGGCCGGCTTCAGCGATCGCCTCTTCCCACGGCAAGCTCGCCTCGTGGAGGACAACCAGATCCGCTTTGGTCTGACGGATGTAGTCGATCACCCCATCGAAGTTCTCGTTATCGGAGAGCAGGTTGAAAGAAAGGATGCGAACGTCCCTCTCCCCCGATGTTGTCTCCCCGGGGATGAACAGTGGCAACAGCGTGGCAAGGTTGATGAGCGTCACCAATCCGATTACGGCCGCAGTCTTCGGCCATCGGCCGAGGAGAAGAAAGACCCCGGAGATCGCCAACCCGGCGGTGAGCTGGGGGCGAAAGCTGGCGAGATTGTCGAGCACCCAGGAAAAGCGTCCCAGGTAGGAGAGGAGGGTCCCGGCGGCCAGTAACACTGCCACCGAAGCGACGAGAAGCATGGACCTGGCAGGTTGGCAGAGGAGGGCGCCTACCTAGAACAAGAGGCGGACAACCCAGTAGAAGGCGAGTCCCGTGAGAACGACTCCCAGCATCGAGCGCCGGAAGAGCAAGCCCCCGGCCGCGGCCCCGACAAATGCGGCGACATTGGGGGGAGCGGCATCGGCCCCGGCGCCGATCAGATCCTGGGTACCGATGGCGACGAAAAGGGCGACGGCGAAGACGTCGAGAAATCGCCCCAGCTTGAGGGATCGGGACGCAAAGAAAAAGTACCGCGAGGTGAAAGTGATGAGGGCGACGCCGATTATCAGAGGGAGGTGTTTCACTCTTCGGGACCCGGAATCACCGCCGCCAGCAGGGCGGCAACGAACGCAGCCGTGGTCAGCTGCCACGCACGAGGCAGAAACGCCACCGCGAGGAATGTGGTCCCCACTGCCAAGGCCGCGGAGAGCCAGCGTCGCCAGCCCCGAATGATGGCTGCGGCCAATCCGAGAAACACGAGCGGAATCACGGCATCGAGGCCATAACGGGCCGGATCGAGCTGTGCCCCGATGACAGTTCCGATCACCGTCGTGGCGATCCATGACGCGTAGAGGGTGAAGTCGGCAGCGGTCTTGTAGGCGGCCAGGTCGTTGACTCCCTTCTCGGCACCGGCAACCGTTAGGCCATAGGACTCGTCGACCAGGATCCAGGCCAGGTGGAAGCGTTGCCAGGGCGACACCGGTCCGATGAGATCGGAGATATGGATCGCCATCGGGATATGTCGCAACGCCAACCCGGTCGTGGCCACGAGTACCGGCGCGACGCCGAAGGGGATCAAGCCCACCATCGCCAGCTGGGCGGAGCCGGAAACGATCAGGACTGAGGACAGCCCGGCCACCACCGGACTGAATCCCACCCGGGCGGCTAGAGCGCCATAGACCAGACCGAAAACGATCAGGGGTGGGATCAACGGCAGGGTGTCGCGAAAGCCCTGTCGAAACGACTCGTTCATTCTTGCGTAGAAATGGGGCAGTTTTTGCGGCGAAATCTACGCAAGAATCGATTGACGGAGGCGAGCGATCTGTTGGTCGACCGATAACCCCGAGTTGGAGGGACGTACCTCGAGATCGGATGGCTCCAACCCGGTGGCCGTGAGGTCTTCGGCGCCGATCTCCCCGAGCGTTCGTCCGTCAGCCAGCAGCCGGGCAACGACCTTTCCCACCATCTGGTGGGCAGTTCGGAACGCGATCCCTCGTCGCACGAGGTTCTCGGCGAGGCCGAGAGCATCGGTCCAGCTCGAGGGTGGAGGTGGGTCGAAGGTCGCGGTGGCAACCATCCGGGCAAGATTTCGACTGCTCGCCCCTAACGTGTCGTCAAGCCAGAACAGGGCAGGCTTGTCCTCCTGGAGATCACGGTTGTACGAAAGCGGAAGGCCCTTTTGCAGCGCCAGCAACGCGGTGAGGTGGCCGATCGCACCCGCCGTCCGTCCCCGCACCAACTCAGCCACGTCCGGGTTCTTCTTTTGCGGCAACGCCGACGAGCCGGTTGTGAAGTCGTCGGCCAACTGCACCCAACCAAACTCGCTCGTCGCCCAGATGACGAGTTCCTCGGCCAGCCTCGAAAGATGAACCATCGACTGCGCGGCGGCGAACCCGAATTCTGCGATCAGGTCCCGGCTGGCGACGGCGTCGAGGGAGTTTGGAAAGGGCTTTTCGAACCCGAGGAGGTGGGCAGTCAGCTCCGGGTCGAGGGGAAGGCTCGAACCGGCCGATGCCCCTGCTCCCAATGGTGATTCCGAAAGTCTTCGCATGAGGTCCGCCAGGCGGCCGAGGTCACGGCGGATCGCCCAGGCGTGAGCGAGGAGGTGATGACCCAAAGTCGAGGCCTGGGCTTGCTGAAGATGGGTGTAGGTCGGGACCGGGGTCAAAGCGTGTTCTTGGGCTTGCTCCAGCAGAGCCTCGATCAGTCCGGTCAAATCGGCGGTTCGATCCGCTACCGCGCCTCGCAAGTAGAGACGGAGGTCAAGGGCAATTTGATCGTTGCGGGAGCGGCCCGTATGCAGCTTGCCGCCGACCTCGCCGATCAACTCGACGAGCCGGCGTTCGACCGCACTGTGCACGTCCTCGTCAGTATCCAGAAAACGAAACGAATCTGTTGCGGCCTCCTCGGCCATCTCTCGCAGACCTCTCTCTAAATCCGCACCTTCGTCAGCCCCCAGGACGCCGACCTTGGTCAGCATCTCGACGTGGGCGATCGATCCCTCGATGTCAAAACGCAGCAACCGTCGGTCGGCATGATCGACCGTGAAAGCCCACATCTCCTGGTTCGGTGTCGACGAGAATCGCCCCCCCCAAAGGGTCATGTTCGCTCTTGTTCCGCGCGTTCTATGGGCCGCAGTCGTCGGTTTCGCGGGCTAGCAACCCAGGGTTGGCATAAGCACAGGGTCATTCGCCCTCCCCGAGCCTCTCCTCACCCAGCCGCCGCAACCGGAGGGCGTTCAAGCGGATGAAGCCGGCAGCGTCGGCCTGGTCGTAGACATCGTCTTCTTCGAAGGTGGCCGTGGCTTGGTCGTAGAGGTCGTGCTTCTCCGATCGACGACCCTCCACGATGACGTTGCCCCTATAAAGTCGCAAACGCGCTTCCCCGTTGACCCTCTTCTGAACTTCGTCCATGAATGCCTGGAGTGCCCGGCGCTCGGGCGAGAACCAGAAGCCGTTGTAGACCATCTCGGCGTATCGGGGGACGAGCTCATCGCGAAGATGAGCGACCTCGCGGTCGAGGGTGATCGACTCCACCGCCCGATGGGCGTGGTGGAGGAGTGTCCCTCCCGGTGTTTCATAAACCCCCCGGCTCTTGATGCCGACGAACCGATTCTCGACGATGTCTACCCGACCCACCCCGTTGCGGCCGGCGAGCCGGTTAGCCGCAGTGAGAAGCTCGACCGGTGACAGCTTGGCGCCGTCGATCGCCACCGGATCGCCTTCCTCGAAAGTGACGGTGACCACCTCGGCTTCATCGGGTGCCTGCTCCGGATCGACCGTGAGGCGAAACATCCCCGGTGGGGGAGCGGCCCAGGGATCTTCAAGCACGCCGCCCTCATAAGAGATATGGAGGAGATTGGCATCGATCGAGTAGGGCTTCTCGGCGGTGACCGGCACCGGGATTCCCCGCGAGGCGGCGTACGAGACGAGGTCAGCCCGGCCCCGGAGCTTCCATTCCCGCCAAGGGGCGATTATCCGGATGTCGGGATCGAGGGCGAATGCGGAGAGTTCAAATCGAACTTGGTCGTTTCCTTTCCCGGTGGCCCCGTGGGCGATCGCATCGGCTCCCGTGGCCTTGACGGTCCGCATCATTCCCCGGGTGATGATCGGACGAGCGAGAGAGGTGCCGAGCAGGTAATACCCCTCGTAAACGGCGCTCGCCCGAATCGCCGGAAAGACTGCGTCGCGCACGAACTCTTCGCGGAGATCCTCCACGACCGCTTCGGCCGCTCCGGTGGTAAGGGCCTTCTGTCGCGCCACTTCCACTTCTTCCCCCTGACCGACGTCAGCGGTGTAGCAGATGACCTCGGCGCCTTTCTCCTCAATCAGCCAGGCAAGGATCACCGAAGTGTCGAGCCCACCCGAATAGGCGAGAACGACTCTCATTTGGTCCCTCCCATCGCTTCCAGGTGTGATTGCAGGGCGGCTCCCCCATCGATGGCGGCAGTGACGATGAGAACCGTATCGTCGCCAGCGACGGTTCCCAGCACCCCATCGAGACCGAAGGCGTCGATCGCCGCCGCAACCACCTGCGCGGCCCCGGGTGGTGTCTTCATCACGACCAGGTTGGCCGACGCGGCGATGCTTTCGGCAAATTCGGAGATCGTGCGGGCCAGATCGCGCTCATCCAGATGGTTGCGGCCAAAGGCGTACTGGGCGCCATTCTTCTTGACTCCCATCGCCCCCAGATCGCGAGATACCGTCGCCTGGGTGACCGCAAAGCCCTGACTGGTGAGATCATCGACCAACTGCCCCTGGCTCCGGATCGGAGCGGCTTCGATGATTCGGCGGATCGCTCGCCGGCGAGCCGCGGTGTCAGGCATGAAGAAAGCTCACGGGCGCCATCGATTTGGCCAGCAGATCGAGAGCCGTGTCGACCTCAGCGGTGGTAACGGTGAGGGGTGGCGTCAGGCGAATGGCATCCGGTCGCACTGCATTCACGATCAAGCCTTCGCTTAGAGCTCGGGCGGCTACCTCCGCCGCGGTCTCGTCGGCGAGTACCGCCGCCAAGAGCAGTCCTCTGCCGCGCACTTGTTTAACGCCTTTAATTTGTCTCAATCCTCCTACCAGCTGGGATGAGCGAGCTCGACAGTTGACGAGCAGATCGCGCGCCTCCATCTCCTCGATGACGGCTAGGGCCGCCGCGCAAACCACAGGGCCACCTCCGAAGGTGGTCCCGTGATCGCCCGGACGGAACGCCTCGGCAACTGATTCCCGGGCAAGACAGACGCCGATCGGAAGCCCATTGGCCAGTGCCTTGGCAGACGTGGCGATATCGGGTTCGATTCCTCGGTCCTGCCACGAGTACCACTGGCCAGTGCGCCCCATGCCCGCCTGGACATCGTCGATGATCAAGAGAGCTCCTCTCTCGTCACATAGGGCTCGTACCCCTTGCAGGTAGCGGTCCGTCATCGGGAAGACGCCGCCTTCGGCCTGTACGGTCTCGAGCAGCACAGCTGCGGTCGTGCCGTCGACCTCGGCGGCAAGGGCGGAGAGATCTCCCGCGGGCACCTGACTGAACCCCGGCGGCAAAGGAGCAAACACGGCCTGTTTCTGGGGTTGGCCGGTGGCCGCCAGGGTCGCCAGGGTGCGCCCATGGAAGGAGTCGAGAAGTGAAACGATCCGGTAGCGGTCGCGGCCCCCGACACTTTGGCCGTAGCGACGGGCGAGTTTGATGGCGGCTTCGTTCGCCGTCGCTCCGTCGTTGGAGAAGAACACCCGGTCGAGTCCCGAGAGCCCGACAAGACGGTCGGCGAGCCGTGCCATCGGTTCGCTGCCGAAGAGGTTGGAAACATGGCCCAGGAGTGCCATCTGATGGGATACCGCCCGAGCGACATGGGGGTTGGCATGGCCCACCGACACCACCGCGATCCCGGCCAAAAAGTCGAGATACTTTCGCTCCGAATCGTCGTAAAGCCAGCAACCTTCACCGCGAACAAAGGTCACATCGCTTCGCTGGTAATTCCGCATCAGCCGGTCGTCGATCAGTTCTCGCACATTGGTCATGGCACCACCATTGTCCCTACGCCTTCGGGGGTGAAGATCTCGAGGAGGAGGGCGTGCTGAACCCGCCCGTCAAGAATGTGGGCCTGTGCCACTCCGCCGGTCAGGGCCCGCTGGCAGGACTCGAGTTTGGGACGCATTCCGCCGTCGATCTCTTCGGACTCGTTCAACTCCGCTAGCTCATCGAGGCCCATGCGTGACACCACCGACTGCGGATCGTCGCGGCGGCGGCGCACCCCCTCGACATCTGTCAGGTAGACGAGCTTCTGGGCCTTGAGGGCGATGGCCAGGGCCGCTGCGGCGGTGTCGGCGTTGAGGTTGTAGATCTCGCCCTCGGGTCCCCCGGCGATAGGTGCGATTACCGGGACCATCCCCGCATCGAGCAAATCGACCACGAGATCGATTCGGATGTGATCGACCTCACCGACCAGACCCAGTTCTGGATTGAGTTGGGTCGCATTGAGTAAGCCCCCGTCCAGACCGGTGAGACCGACCGCCGGACATCCGTGCGAGTTGAGCAAGCGGACGATGTGGGGGTTGATGTCGCCGGCCAGCACACGCTGCACGACCGCGACCGCTTCGGGTCCGCTCACGCGCAGCCCGTTGACAAATTTGGGCTCGATCCCTGCCGCATTCATGGCAGCCGAGATCTGGGGGCCGCCGCCGTGCACGATCACGGGTCTGATGCCCACCATCGCCAGGAGGGTCACGTCGCCGGCAAAGCTGGCATGCAAAGAGGCATCGTCCATCGATGCTCCGCCGTATTTGACGACCACGGTCTTTCCGCGAAAGGCCCTGATGTAGGGAAGGGCTTCCATCAGGATGCGCGCCTTCCCCATGGAGTTGGCGATGCGACCCTTGGTTGGATTGGGACTCGAATGACCCGTAGTCACGATCGTTCTCCGTTGAAGCGCACGTATTCAGGTGTGAGATCGGTGGTGATGATCTCGGCCCTTCCCGTCCCGGTCCCGATATCGACCTGAACCACGAAGTCGGCGTCGAGGAGTCCCTCGAGCTCAAAACGTTCCACTGGAGCACCGCGGCGGAAGACGGGAACCGATTGGTAAGAAATCGAAACCTGAGCAACATCAACGGGACACGTGCCGGCAGCGGCGAGGATCCGTCCCCAGTTGGGATCGGCCCCGTAGAAGGACGCTCGAACCAAGGCGGAGTCGGAGATGGCCCTGCCCACCTGGCGAGCAAGCGAGTCGTTCTCCGCCCCGGTGATCAAGATGCGCACGGTCTTGCTGGCTCCTTCGGCATCGGCTGCCATTTCGACAGCCAGCGCCGCGCACGCCTTGGCGACAGCTTGGCCGAGGTCGGACTCCGGGATTCTCCCCGCCCGACCGGAGGCGAGAAAGACAACGGAGTCGTTGGTCGATTCGCACCCGTCGACGTTCAGCGAGTTGAACGTGGTGGTGACGGAATCGGTGAGGATCCGTTGCAGCACCGATGTCTCGGTGGCGGCATCAGTGGTGAGGACGCACAACATCGTGGCCATGTCGGGGCGCAGCATCGCGGCGCCCTTCGCCATACCTCCGACGGTAAATCCCTCACCGTTGACAACCACGGTCTTGGCCCGGGAATCGGTAGTGAGGATCGCTTCGGCGGCGTTCTCCCCACCCTCTTTCGAGGCTCGATCCACCAATTCGGGAACCCTGGATATGACACCGTCACTGTCCAGATACGAGCCGATGGGACCGGTCGACATTGCCAGCACTTCGGTGGCGAAAGCACCCAGGGCGGCGGCTACCGCGCCAGTGGTTGCCTCCGCTGCCTTCCACCCGCGATCGCCGGTGGCGGCATTGGCGCAACCCGAGTTGAGCAAAACGGCTCGCGCCCTCCCTCCCGCCAGTCGGCGGCGAGAGAGCAATACCGGGGCGGCCGCGGCCCGATTCTGGGTGAAGACACCCGCGGCCGGAACCGGACCGTCTTCGGCAAATACGACCGCCAGGTCGAGGCGGTCGGCGCCCTTGATTCCGGCGCTAATTCCGGCTGCTCGGAATCCCCCGGGGGCAGTGACGCTCACGGCATCCAGCCCGACCGAGGGAGCCCGTCGGCCTCGTCGTAGCCGACCATCAAGTTCGCCGCCTGCACGGCCTGGCCCGCTGCTCCTTTTAGGAGGTTGTCGATTGCGCATTGGGCAATCACGGAGTTCTGCCGGGAATCGACCACGGCGGAGACCAGCGCTCTGTTGGACCCCACGGTCCATCGAGTCTGGGGTGGTCGATCGATAACTTCGACGAACGGTGATTCTCGATAGGCCTGCCTCAGAACGTCAGCTGGGTCGTCGTCACCGGTCCAGGGAGCGGTGACAGTGGCGAGGAGTCCGCGGGGC
>JBOGEW010000235.1:0-2018 GCA_050742075.1 Acidimicrobiia bacterium | reverse complement strand
CATAAATGTGGCCAAAAATACGCAAGAACGATTCAGGAGTTAATGACGAGCTGGGGGTGAGTCCGCACCCGGGGCCGGCGACCCTCCACTCCAGCCGCCAGCTGGTCGAAGGCAGCAGCCGCCTCGCTTCCCGGAGCCGCCAGCGACACAGGGATACCCTGATCGGCGCCCTCGCGCATCGCCGGAAGCAGAGGAATCTGCGCCAGCAGGGGAACCTTCAGCTCCGCGGCCAGCGCCTCGCCGCCGCCGGACCCGAACAGCTTGTATTTCTTCCCATCGTCGGCGGTGAACCAACTCATGTTCTCAACCACGCCGAGCACTTCCTGGTTGACGGTGTCGGCCATCAACGCCGCCCGCCGCGCCACCCTTTGGGCGGTCGCCTGCGGCGTCGTCACCAACAGCACCTGAGCCCGCGGCAAGAACTGGCTCATCGAAATGGCGATGTCGCCCGTCCCCGGCGGCATATCGACGATCAGATAGTCGGGGTTGTCCCAGAAAACATCGGTGAGGAACTGTTCGATGGCCTTGTGCAGCATCGGTCCCCGCCACACCACCGCCCGGTCGTCGGGCACGAAGTAGTCCATCGACATCGCTTTGATCCCGAAGGCGAGCGGCGGAATGATCGTCTCCCCGATCACCAGGGGCGGGTTCTGCACCCCAAGCATCTTGGGGATCGAGAAACCCCAGATGTCACCGTCGATCACTCCCACCCTCTTCCCCTGACGGGAAAAGGCCACGGCCAGGTTGGTGGTTACCGAAGACTTTCCCACGCCGCCCTTTCCGGAAGAGACAGCTAACACTCGCGTCGCCGAGCCGCTTTGCCCGACTCGCGGCCCCGAGGCATCGACCAAACGCGTGATGAAGGCCGTTGCCTCCGATTCTTCCATCGGCAGCATCTCCACCGACAAGCGCCCCCCGGCGGCCTCTTGCAAATTCTGCAAGAGCTCCTCAGCAAATGGATAGTTGGGAAAGGGGACACTTACCCGGGCCCGCGCGACTCCGAGCAGTCCCTTCTCGACATTGGATAGCAGCCCGAGATCGCGCAGCGACCGCCCCAGGGCAGGTTCAATCACCTCTCCCAGGGCGCGTTCGAGTTCTTCGCTTGTCCTCACTATTTCCTCTCCGCGTTGGGCCTCAAGATCCCGGGCCAAGGGGTTGGAAGAACGCCCCAAGTATAGTTTGGGGGTGGCCTCTAGCCGCTCCGACAATCGAAGCTCAGACCAATCACTAGCGGGTCTTGACCGCAGTATCGGCGGATTCACTGCCGCCCTGGGCGACCCCACCCGCCGCGGGATTTATCTTGCCCTTCGCCAGTCCGCGGAGCCGATGACCAGCTCGCGCATCGCCGAGTTGTTCTCGATCCACCCCAACGTCGCCCGCCATCACCTGGACAAGCTGACGGAGGAGGGTTTTGTCCGACCCGCCCGCTACCGCTCGGGCGGGCGATCGGGCGTCGGGCGGCCGGCCAAGTCCTACGAAGTCACGCAGAAATCGGTGGCGATTCACCCCGGTCGTCGCTACGACCTGCTCGTCGAACTCCTGGTGCGAGTCCTCAACCGGGTTCGTCCGGCGGACGTTTCGCTCATCGCTGAGCAGGTTGGCCGGGAATATGGGGAGGAGCTAGCCGGCTCGCTTGGCACTCCCTCCGAGCCCGGATATGAGGAGGCGGTGGCGGCCCTAGCCAAACTCATGGGCGGCGTTGGATTTGAGGTCAGTTTCGACAGCGCCCAGAGTCGTCTCCTCACCAGCCACTGTCCTTTTGGCGAGGCAGCCACCGACCACCCCGAAGTTGTCTGCTCCCTCGACCGCGGAATGGTGGCCGGGATCATGGGTGCTCTTCACCACGACTGCCGTCCTGTGTTGATCCCCCATACCGAACTCGACGAGGACTGTGTGACTGAAGTGCCGGTGGCAGTCGCCATCCGCAGCCGCGGCTGACATGAGCTCGTCGGAACGCTTTTCCAGCCCTCTCGGCGAGCGTCGCATCGCGTCGCTGGCCGCCGTGGAAGGGATCGAGC
>JBOGEW010000234.1:0-9844 GCA_050742075.1 Acidimicrobiia bacterium | reverse complement strand
GGCTCGGGGGGTCACCGGCCAGCACCTCTGGAGCCGCATAGGAGGGAGTGGCCATGATCGTCCCGGGCTGGGTGAGTTCCCTCGTGGCTTCTTCGATGGAGGCGATCCCAAAGTCGGTGAGGCAAGGTCCTCGCTCGGAGAGAATGACATTTGAGGGCTTCACGTCACGATGCACAATCCCGGCTTCGTGGACGGCGGCCAGGGCGTCGGCGATCTGGGCGCCGATGGTCACGGCCTCGGAGGGTCCAATCTCGCGACCGGGCGAAGCGAGGGTGGGGCCCCCCACCAGCTCCATGACCAAGTAGGGACCCCCCTCGTCACGGCCGGTGTCGAACATGGTCACCAAATTGGGATGCTTGACCCCGGCGGCGGCTCGGGCCTCGCGCGCCATCCGCTCGTGAAGCTTGCTTTCCGCTGGGGCGGGGTGGGGCCGTTTCAGGGCGACAAGCCGTTCGAGACGGGTGTCGCGAGCGCGCCAGACCGTCGCCATGCCGCCGGAGGCGAGCACCTCGAGCAACTCGTAACGATCGTCGACCAGTGTGGGCACTCTCTCAAACTACCCGGGACATGGATTTTCGCGGCCGGCGCGGGAGCTGGGCAACCCCCAGTCCGGGCTACTGTCCAGATGAAACACGTGGGGAAGGTCGTGTCGGAGGACCCATCCTCCCAGGCATCTCCCAGAGTTTCAACCGGATCGTTGCCCGCACCGAGGTACGCCGCATCCGACTCCACTAGGAATATGAAGCCCCTAACCCTGTCTAACGAGGCACACTGAAAGAAGAGTGTCTTCGGTGATCGTACGCCAGTCGTGCTCTGTGTCGGGCAGAAAGACATAAAGCTCAGGCGCCTCATAGGCGAGCTCGGTCCCGTCCGGCAACCCCAACCTCCCCCGCCCCTTCACCACCTGGCAGAAAGCCACGTCCGGGCTTGAATGCATAGCGAAAGACCCGCCGGCCTTGATCTCGACCAGCTGAATCTCACCCCCGGGGACCGAGAGCAGTTCCACCAGGCTCACCCGGTCGAGAGGCTTGGCGTCGTACTCCTCGAAGGGCTTCCATTCGGGAATTTCCTTGACGTCGAATACGACTCCGCCCTTAAGTCGAAACACAGTCGTTCTCATAGCTCCTCTTTCCTTGTTTCGACGCTCGGGGCGATCACTAGTGCTTCGAGGACGATCTCCAACGCGGCGACACCGGTGCGTTCGACAGCCTCGACCGTCGACGCCCCTGCGTGAGGACTGGCCAGGAAGCCGGGAAGGTCCCACAATCTGGATCCGGGATCTGGTCGATCCCCGAAGTCGTCGAAGGCGGCCCCGGCGAGGTGACCGGAAGCGAGCGCGTCGGCGACCGCCTCGATGTCCGCCAGACCGAAGCGGGCGGTGTTGATCAGGTAGGAGCCAGGACGCATCTGTGCCAGGAAGGACGCGTCCACCAGTTGGCGCGTCTCCTCGGTGAGCGGGACGTGGAGTGACACTGCATCCGCGCCCGAGACGAGCTCGTTCATGGCCACCACCGGGACATCGGTGGTGGACACGTAGGGATCGTGGGCAACGACCTCCATACCCATCGCCCTTGCCATACGGGCGACCCTTCCCCCCACCTGCCCCAGTCCGATGAGACCCAACCGCCTTCCGGTCAGTTCCACGCCGATGTGACGGTCCCATCGCCCGGCCATGGCCGAAGTGTGATGGGGCACGATCCGGCGGGCAAGGGCAAAGAGAAGAGACAACGTCAGCTCGGCGACAGCCTGCGAATTTGCGCCGGGTGTCGATGCGACCTTGACACCTCGTTGCTCCGCTGCCCGGAGATCGATGTTGTCCAACCCGCTTCCGTACTTGGCGACCACCTGCACCGGGCCCGAGTCGAGCACCCGAGCGGTGACCGGATCGATGCCGACAATCAACGCCTCACACCCTGCGACCAGTTCGATCATCTCGGCCTCGGTCAGATGACGATCGACCGACGGGTAGCGGGGCGTCAAACCGGAGGCGGCGAGGATCTCTTGGTGCCGACCTGCAACCTGGCGGAACGAGCGCGGACTGACTGCTAGCGGCCTCAACGGCTCAACCTCTCGAACACCGGCCCGGATGCATTGACCAGTGCGCGATACGCCTCCAGATAGTGGCGATATGCACGATGGCGCCCGGGGTCAGGCCTGATCGGATTCCCCGTCGGCTGCCAGCGCCGAGCGGTCTCCGCCAGATCGGACACGGCCACATGGCCGGTCCCGGCCGCTGCGATCAGGGCATCACCCAGGACCCCGCACTCCTCGCGCTTGGTGGGCACCCATTCAATTCCTAATACATCGGCCTTGATCTGATTCCATAACCCAGACCTGGCGCCCCCACCCAGGACCCTCGCCTCGCTCGGCATCTTCCCACCGTGCTCGGCCATGAGCCCGGCCCATTCCGCATACTGGTAAGCGATGCCCTCAAGGATCGCCCGGAACATGTGGCCGTGTTCATGTCCCCCCGTCAGCCCCATCCATCCCCCGCGCGCATGCGGATCAGGGGGAAGCACTCTCCCCTGGAAATGCGGGTACCAGAGCAGCCCGCCAGAGCCGGGCTCCACCTTCGATGCCATCTCGTGCAGGCGTTCATACGCGTCTGGATCAGCTCCGAGCCTGGCGACCTCGTCCCGGAACCAACGCAGGGCCAGCCCGCCACCGTTGATGAAGGCGACCGATAGAAAGGTGGCGGCGATGACCGAATGCGTGGCCATGAAGGTGCGGTTGGCTATGTCCGGGGCGTATTCGTCGAGGCAGAGGGCGAAAACGCTGGCGGTGCCAGCCGAATCGAATGCATGACCTGGCTCGACCACGCCCGCTCCGAGCGCGGCCGCCGCTTGGTCGCCGGCCCCGGCGACGACGGGAGTGCCCGCCGGCAGCCCCGTAGCGCGGGCTGCCGCTTCATTAACCGTACCCACAACGTCGAGTGGGTCGACGATGTCGGGCAACAAGCGGCGATCAATGTCGAACTCCTCGAGTAACTCATTGGACCAGACGCAGCGCTCGGTATCGGCGAGATTCGTGAAGTGCAAGTAGGTGCGATCGATAAAAACGTCCTCGACGGCGAGACCTGCCAGACGTCCGGCCACGTATGCGCCGGGCACGACGAACTTCGCGATCCGCTCGAAGTCCTGCGGTCGTTCATCCCGCCACCAAAGGATCTTCGGTCCGTGGGAATAGGTGGGCGGGCAACCAGAGAGCTGGGTCACACGTTGGCCGCTGCGACCCATTTCCTGGATATACGGGGCGCAACGCGAATCGAGCCAAGAGTCAAAATGAGTCGCGGGAGCGAAGCGACCGTCGATGCTGCCGATGCCCGACATCTGACCGGAAAAGGCGACACCACCAAGTTCGACATCGCCACCCGCCGCCTCGAGAGCGGCTCGAATCGTGCGATGTGCCGATCCCTCTATCTCGTCGAAGCTCTGCTCGACCACTCCGGGTCGTGGGGTGTGCACCGGGACTTCTTCAAAAGCCCGGCCCAGGATGCGACCGTCGAGAGACACAACGGCGGCTTTGGTCCCCATCGTGCCGAGGTCACAACCCACGAAGGCGAGCATCCCTTCAACTCCGGTAACGATTGTTGGGGACAACCCGCGGACCCTCGTCGCCTCTCAACACGATCACTGGGAAGCCCTCCTCCTCGATGGTGGCGTAGTCATGACCGGCGTCTCCGATGTAAGCCGCGAAGAAGACCAATGGCTCATCTCCGACGTTCACGCTGCGGTGGGCCCACCCGCCCGGCACGTAGTTGACGGTCCCTGCCTCGATCGGCTCTACCGCATGTCTTCCATCTTCCGTGGCCATGACCAGCATTCCCTTGCCGGCCAGACCCACATACACCTCGGACCGATCCCGGACCTGGTGAAAGTGCCCCTTGGTCATATGAAACTCGTCGCCAACCGTCCCCGGCTCAAGGATGGTGGTCGAGCATTGGATCTCCGAGTTCTCCGCAGGAACCGGCATCAGGAACACTCGGTAGATCAGGCGATCCGATTCATCGACCTCATCCAGGTACATGCCTGTCATGTCTGTCAGTCTGCGTTCGACGTTACCGAGATCCGGGTCGAGATGACCGCTCGCCAGATTCATCATGACGGTGAATGGATCGAGTTTGGGAATCACCTCACATTCCCTTCTCCACCTCGACCAGCACTTTCGTTTCGTCGGACCCGCGGCCACAGACGAGTAATGCCCGCGCTTCTTCCAACGTCATCAACTGGGTCGGAAGCCGGCCCAGATCGATTTGCCCAGTGCTCGCCAGATGCAGGGCGCGCCGGTAATCGATCATGCGCGACCCGGTGGATCCCACGAGGCTCAGATGCCGGTAGTGGACGACGTTGGCTTCGATCACACCACCATCGGGCGTGCCGGCGAAGGCATGGACCCTTCCGCCAACTGCGACGGCCTCCAGGGCATAAGCGAGCGCCTCCGACATCGGAGCCGTGACCATCGCCACCGTAGGACTCTCGCCGAGCGCCGGACCGGGGACCTCGCCAGCCGCCAACACCGCGTCGGCGCCGAGCTCGGCTGCGAGATGTCGTCGCCTCTCCGATCTCTGCGACACCACCACCCGCACACCCCGGCTCTGGAGCGCCCACATGGCGAGGATCCCCATAGTCCCGGCTCCGACCACCAGTGCAGTCTCGCCGGAGCTCACGTCGAGGAGATCGACCGCGTGCAGGCAGCAGGCCAAAGGCTCCAGAAGGGGCGCCTCTTTGAGGGCGAGCGAGCCGATGGGCACGATGTGGTCCGCAGGTACGACGACGTATTCGGCCAGCCCGCCGTCGCGATCGATTCCGATCGACGCCCGATTCGGGCATCGATTCTCGAAGTCCGCCCTACAGAATCCACATCGACCGCAACCGATATCGGGGTGAACCCCGACCGCAGTCTCGTCTTGGAGCCAGCCTGCGATCTCATGGCCGATCACCCGTCCAAGCTGAGTTCCGTTGTTAGCCAGTTTGTGGTCTGTGGCACAGACACCAGCTATCGCGACCCGTAACAGCTCTTCCCCGGCGGACGGCCTGGGCAACGGCAGCTCGGCCATACGCAGGTCCCCCGGACCTTGAATCTGAATGGCCCTCATGACTCACCCAAGGAGACAGGACCACCCTCACTCAACGAGCGGTTGATCGCCATTGCAGCCTCAAGAGCGCGATATCCGTCCTCGATTCCGGGTGAGGCGAGGCCGCCCTCAAGACAGAGCGCGGCAAAGGCAGCATCCTCGGCCCGGTAGGCCTCGGCGAAAAGTCGCGCCCAGCCACGAACCGGGTCGGTCCTAGCCTCACCCTGACGTACCAGAAGCGGGCCCTCCACCGGACTTCCAGCAAAGACCACGCCCTCGGATCCATAGACCTCCATACGAGCGTCGTACGCGTAGGCAGCAGGGCAAGCCCCATCGATGTGAGCGAGGGCTCCACCTTCGAGTTGCGCCTGAATCGAGACCATGTCGACAAACCCGGGGTAGATCTTCGCCAGGTCGGGGCGCTTGGAGGCCCGACCAAGCGCGTTGACCGTCGAGAACTCTTGACCGGTTACCCACCGGACTGCGTCGATGTCATGGGAGTTGACCTCGGCGACAAGACCTCCTGACCGCGTGACGTCCCAAGCCCATTCAGGAGGGAGACCTGGTCCCCGAGTGATGGAGCGGACCATCAGCGGCACTCCGATCGCGCCTTCCGAGATGAGTTGCGCCGCCCTCATGAAGCCATGATCGAAACGCCGCATGAAAGCCATCATGAAGGTGGTCTCAGCCCTCTCCGCCGCCTCACGAATCTGGTGACCCTCCTTCAGATTCGAGGCCAGGGGCTTTTCGCTGAGGACGTGCTTGCCCGCCCCCAGGGCGGCCACAGAGAGGGCGGCATGGGCGGGCGTAGGTGAGGCGATGACAACGGCATCGAAATGCTCATCGACGACGGCCCTCTCAGCGCTCTCGAAGGCGGGGCACCCGAGCTCATCCGAGGCGGCGGCCCGGGCCTCCGAGGATGGGTCAGCAATACCGGCCAACCTTGCCCCGGGTACGCCGGCCGCGAAGTTGCGGGCATGGACCATTCCGGCTCTCCCGGTACCCACCACCAGTACTTCGAGCGCGCTCATGAGATGTCGCTCCGAGCGCCGGCTCGCCGTCGCCATTGGTCCAGGGCCACCACGGCCACGATGATCAAACCGTTCGAGACCCGCTGCCAGAACTCAGAGACACCGATAATATTGAGCCCGTTGGATAGTACGCCGATGATCAGGATCCCGATCACGGTGCCCCCGACAGTGCCCTCTCCTCCGAACAAGTTGGTGCCTCCCACCACGACCGCAGCAATCGACTGGAGCTCGAACCCGTCGCCCATGAGGGCGTTAGCGCTGGAGAGACGCCCCGCGAGAAGGATGCCAGCGAACGCGGAGATAAGGCCGGACAACGAATAGATCATGAGCTTGGTCCGACCGACGCTGATACCGGAAGCGTGCGCCGCCTCTTGGTTGCCTCCAACGGCGAGGGCCGACCGACCAAGCTTTGATCGGCCGAGGACGACTGCCCCAACCACTGCGATCAGACCGGCCGTCAATGCGATCACCGGTATCGGCCCCAGCGAGGCTGCTCCCAGATAGTTGACCGACTCGGGAAGCCTGCGTCCTTCCACCACCCTGTCGAAGGTGGGCACTGGTAGGCCGCCCGTCACCAGGAGCGCCACACCTCTCACGGCGGAGAACGTGCCCAGCGTGGCGATGATGGCGGGCACTTTCCAGTAGCGGATCACGAGGCCATTGACCACACCCACGGCCAGTCCGGCACTCAACCCGATGATCCAGGCTATCGGCTCAGGGAGACCCCAATGCGCGAATGCAACTGCCATCAGACTGCCGGACAAGGCAGCGGTAGAGGCGACCGATAGGTCGATCCCGGCGGTGACGATGACCATCGTCTGGGCGACCGCCAGGATCCCCGGGACCGCGAACTGGCGGAGGACGTTGAGCAGGTTCCTGCTGGTGAGAAAGTTCGGCGTGAGCTGGGAGAAGACGATCATCAACAGCACGAGGATGATCAATGCCCCACCTCGGCCGCCGGCGGACGCCAGAAGCCGCGCTATCGGGCTTTGCGACACCGTGGCATCCTCGGGCTCGACGTCTTGCATCTCAGTCGTGTAATCCGCCTGCCGCCTCCATGATCTGTTGCTCACTTGCCGAGGGGTCGAACTCAGCAACCAACCTCCCTGCAGACATCACGAGCATGCGATGGCCAAGATCGCGGGCTTCGCCTATCTCGGAGGTGCCGTAGAGAATCGCTGCCCCGTCGGCCGCTAGCTGGCGCACCAGTCCGAACACCTCGGCCCTGGCCCCGACGTCGATGCCCCGGGTCGGGTCATCCAGAATCAGTATCCTCGCCCGAGCGCACATCCAGCGACCGAAAGTGACCTTCTGCTGGTTACCCCCGGAGAGGGTTCCGGCTAGTCGGCTCGAGTCGACCCGGATGTCCAGTTCGTCGATCAGGCGAGTGCTCTGTGACATCTCCCACTCTCGATCTACCAGGGGCCCTCGCCCGATCTGACTGAACGAGGCGAGCGTGATGTTGGCCGACACCGGCATTCGCGCCACCACTCCCAGGGCCCTGTCGGGAGCCACGTAACCCATCCCTAGAGCGATGGCGTCTGCCGGTGATCGAAGATGGACTCCTTCACCGTTCATCGAGATACTGCCGGTGGTGGGCGGGTCGAGGCCGAAGAGCACCCTGGCCAGCTCCGACCTCCCCGAACCGACGAGGCCGAACGTGGTTACGATCTCGCCCGCCCTGAGATCAAGATCCACCCCGCGGAGGCGGGGTGGCCGCCCCAGATTGCGGGCGCTCAACAAGATTCGAGCATTGCCGGAGGTCCCGGCTCGGTCGATCGTGGCCAGGGTTGACAGGTCACGCCCTACCACAAGGCGAGCAAGATCCCGCTCGGTCACTTCAGTGATCAGATTTGAAGCCACCACCTTGCCGTCGCGGAGCACTGTGACCCGATCCGCGATCTCGATGATCTCGGCGAGGCGATGCGAGACATAGATCACCGCAACCCCCGAGGTGGTGAGGTCGTTGACGATGCCGAAGAGCCGGTGCGCCTCGCGACCGGAGAGAGCCGAAGTGGGTTCGTCGAGAAGTAGCACCTGCGGGTGGGTGGAAAGAGCCTTGGCCATCTCCACGAGCTGGCGTTCAGCCATGCCCAACCCTGCAACCTTCGCCCTGGGGTCGACCTTGAGACCGACACGATCTAGATGCTTTCTCGCCTGGTCTGCGAGTGTCGGCCAATCCACCATGCCGAGTCGCACTGGCCATCTTCCGAGCAGCACATTCTCGGCGACGCTGAGCGAACCCACGAGACTCATCTCCTGATAGACGATGGCGACCCCGGCTCTCCTCGACCCCTCGGGAGAGCCGAATGGCATTGTGCGACCATCCACTTCCAACTCGCCTGTGTCCGGAACCACCGACCCGGCAATCACCTTGATCAAGGTTGATTTTCCGGCGCCGTTCGCACCGAGAAGCGCGTGCACTTCGCCGGAGTCGACCTCGAAGTCGACTCCGGCGAGAGCTTGCACACCCGGATACAGCTTGCTGATACCGCGGGCAGCGAGGGCCCCGTGAGGGGCTAGCTGCACTCTGCTTTGATCCCTTCCCAGTCGATAGCACGCAGAGCAGGCTCCGGGTAGAACAGGTCGGCATTTCCGTCGTACACTGTCCGAGGAAGGATGTCTTCGAGTTGGGGAACATCCAAACCGCAGGCAAGCCTGACCGCGAATTCGGTCCCGAACCAACCCCACTCAGGGAACCCATGATGAGTCTCAGCGATGATCTTCCCGGCCCGAATGGCATCGGTGGACTCCGGGGTTACGTCATTGGTGAAAATGGCGACCGCGCCGTCGGCCGGCCCGCCCGACCCTGAGGCGTCCAAGATCCCCAGACGCTCGGCCGTGATCATCGCTCCCAGGCCCATCTCGTTGGACGCAGCCCAGACAAAGTCGAGGTCCTCGGGACCAAACCGTGTGAAGAAGTCCTCGGCCGCGTCGATTCCTTTCTCCCGGTTCCAGTCGGCGGCGATCGGTTCGGCAAGGATCTGCACACCGGGATAATCGGCGATCACAGAGTTGAATCCGTCGAGTCTGGTCTGGGAGAAGAACGTGCCGGCAATTCCCTCGATAATCACACCGTTGGCTTGAATGACGCCTGGATCGACATCGGCGTAGAGGTTTTGCCAGAACTCCAAGTCGAGGAACTCGTCAGGCGCGACGTCGACGGCCTCACCAGCTCCGAGCACTCCGGGCCCCCCGTAGTAGTCCAGGACGGCATAAGCCGACACCATCGCGGCTTGAGTGTTGTCGAAGCCGATGTAGGAGGCCACATCGATGCCCTCCTGCTGCTCCAGCAAGTTGACCATGATCACCGGGATTTCAGCCGCATTCGCGGCTTGGATCCCCGGCTTGACGGCCTCAGTGTCGGCCGGTGATATGGCAATCACGTCGACTCCCAGTGAGACATAGTCCTCGAGGATCGCCAGCTGGTCGGCGAAGTCGACGTGAGTCGCCGGCGAGCGGCTAAGTACCTCGACGCTGAAGCCTGCAGCATTAGCCTCTTCTGCAGCAGCTTCGAAGAAATCGGTGGCGGTCTGGAACACGCCAGTGATGTCCGGTGGTGTCCAACCGATCACGATGTCCTCTTCCCACCGAGCCGCGCCACCCCCGTCGTCACCGGCGGTGGTGGCCGTCACCGCAGCGCCTTCGGTTGTCGTGGATTGGTCGCCGGCCGTTGTGGTCGTCACGGTTCCGCTGTCGCCACAGGCGACAGTGATCAACGCCAGCACCAACATCAGTG
>JBOGEW010000233.1:0-4196 GCA_050742075.1 Acidimicrobiia bacterium | reverse complement strand
GGAGAAACCCGAGACCTGTTTCTCCCCCCGCAGGGGGGAGGGCCGCCGCAGGCGGGGAGGGGGGCGCGACCCCTAGGCCTTGGGGCGGCCGAGGCCGAGGTAGTCGAGGCCGGCCTTGCGAACCAGGCGGGGATCGAGCAGGTTGCGCGCGTCGACCACCCGGTATCCGCGCATCCGCCGGGCAACTTCCGCCAGATCGACCCGACTGAACTCGGGCCACTCGGTCGCCACGAGGAGCACGTCCGCTCCTTCCACCGCCTCGAGTGCCGAGTCGACGTGGCGGAGATCCGGGTCCCGGCCCTCAGGGTCGTACGCGACGACATCGGCGCCGTCACTCACCAACAGCCGGGCGATGCGAGAAGCCGGCGATTCGCGGACGTCGTCGGTGCCGGCTTTGAAAGCCACCCCCCAAACGGCGACCCTGCGTCCCCGAAGTCCTCCCCCGGCGGCCGCCTTTACCTTGTCCGCCACCCGTCGCCGCTGCTCGTCGTCGGCATCAATGACCGCCTTGAGCAATCGGAAGTCATAGCCCGCATCCTCGGCGACCCCGATTAGGGCCAGCGTGTCCTTGGGAAAACAAGATCCTCCGTAACCGGGTCCCGGCTTGAGGAAATGAGGCCCGATGCGGTGATCAAGACCCACTCCTTCGAGAACGTCGACGATGTCGGCCCCTACGGCCTCGCAGAGATTGGCCAGGGTGTTGGCGAATGTGAGCCTCGCAGCCAGATAGCTATTAGAGGCGTACTTGACCATTTCTGCCGAAGTCGGGTCGGTGGCGATCACCTCGGTGGCCAGGCTGTCGTAGAGGGAGGCGACCGCTTTCCGGTCGGCGTCGTCATGGGCGCCGATCACAATCCGGTCGGGGTGGAGGAAGTCATGGACCGCGCTCCCTTCCCGCAAGAACTCGGGATGGGAGACAACGGCAGCGGTGCTGCCGAGGTTCGCCAACCTCTTGCTCAATTCGACAGCCGTTCCGGGGGGAACGGTCGACTTGATCACGAACCGAGCATTGCGGTCAAGTGCGAGCGCCAATTCCTCGACGACCGCCCTCACATATGAGAGGTCTGCTCGGCCGTCAACCCCGGCCGGAGTGGGGAGGCAGAGCAGGACCAGCTCGGCTCCCTTAACGGCGTCGGGATTTGAGGCGTGGTAAGTGAGACGACCGCCGTCGCGACTCCACTTGATGAGTTCGGTCAGGCCATCTTCATAGATCGGTACCTCGCCGCTCTCCAGCGCCTGGAGACGAGAAGGATTGGCTTCCGCCAAGGCCACTTGATGGCCCAGGCTGGCGAGCCCGGCGGCTGTTACCAACCCGACATATCCAGCGCCAATTACGGCAACTTGCACACCGAATCTCCCTTCTGCCCACGGCTCACCTGAGCCCTCCCCAAAAAACCAAGCTAACCGGTACGAAGCGACCTGTCAGCATCCAATCCAACGATGACAATGGCGTCGATGTCGTCGGCCAGGGCACCGGTGGAGACCTCGCCAAAACCGATGGCGTCGACCAGCGCTCGGGCCTGTTCGAGAGCCTCGGGGCGAACGATGATCGTCGTGGCTTCGTAGTCAGATCGATCGGCGTCATCGACGGAGGCGACTTCAAAGCCCTGCTCCTCCAAAAGCTCCGACATCCTTCCCGCCGATCCTTCGACCCCATTGCCATTCAAGACCTCAAGCCGGCGCAGGGAGGCAATGTTGGTGGTGAGTGGCTGGCCGTTGGCAAAGGCCACGATGACGTTGTCGGCCGCGGGATGCTCCATCTTCACCACTGACTTCTCGCCGAACATATCGATGTGCCCCGGCAGCGTTGCCGTCTCGATCTTGGAGCCGGAGATGTCCCGCATTCGGAACGCCAGCTCGACGAGCGAGCTCTTGGCCAGCTCCGAGTCGACCGTGAGATGCTGGGCGAACGAAGCGACTATTGACCCTGCCTCCGGAAGGCTGGAGGGCTTCTTCAGCCCGGAGAGAATGGCCAAAATCAACTCCTGCTGCCGGTGGGTGCGGCCGAAATCGTCGGCCTCGACTGGCGTCCAGCTGCCGTCGTGCAATTCCTCGTAGTGACGGGAGCGGGCGAAGGCCAAGGCCTGTTTGCCGTCGAGCAGCTGTCGCCCCGCCTCAACCATTAGACCGCTGTTCAGATCCCGGGCCGGATAGGGAAACTCGAAATGGACGCCACCGATCTCGTCCACCAAGGACTGGAAACCGACAAAGTCGACCTCGACATAGTGATGAACCGGAAGACCGGTGAGCTGGCGGACGGTGCGAACCATCAGAGCGGCACCGCCATATGAATAGGCGGAATTGATCCGATCGGAGCCATGACCCGGGATATCGACTAGGAGGTCGCGCGGCAGGGAGAGAATCTGCGCGGTCCCGGTGCCGGGATAGAGCTTGACCAGCATGATCACATCACCCCGGGCCCCCTGGGACGGACCAAAGTTCTGCAGGCTTTCGAGGCCCTCGCGCGAATCGGAACCGATGACGAGGAAGGTGATGGGCTCGCTAGCCTCCGCCGGCCGGACGTCCAACTCGGGGACCACTTCGGAGTTCAGTTCGGCGTTGTCGCGAAAGGCCGCTTGAGCGCTGTTCAACGTCCAGAGGATGAAGCCGACCGCCAGATTGGCTGCCACCAAGACGCCGATAAGAAGAACCTTCCACCACCGACCGGAGGCCGGGCGCGGCGGATCGGACGAAATTAAAGAATCACTCATAGGGGGCCCCGAAGAAACGCATGATATAGGTGGTTGGTTCCGTTCGTCGTGGCCGAGAGCCCGCCATCACTAGCCTCCTTGCGACCCAATCCTCTCTGATCGGAGCAAAGTGGCCGTCCTCCCCCATGAGGGGACCTTTTCCATAATGTATGGATCTCAAACCATCCCGGTCGGGGCGGGGTATCGACCTGGCTACTTCTCGCGACCGGACGAGGCCGGAAAATTTCCGGTGGTGGTCCTCATTCCCGGACTGGCCGGCTTGGGTAGTGCCGAGAAGGCGATCTGTCGCAAGCTCGCCCGCAACGGATTGGCGGTGGTCGCGGTCGAGATCTTTGCCCACTCCGATGACGCGCTGGGGGCCTACCACCAGACCAGTGACCGCCAGGTGTTGTTGACCCTCCAGGAGACTGTCGAGTACCTCCAGAGCGACGACATCTTCTGGGCCTTGGCGGAGAAGGTGGGGCTCCTCGGATTCGATGTCGGAGGCCGTCCTGCAATTGTCGCCGCTGCCCGCCAGCCTTGGGTGGGGTCGATCGCAGTCGTCTCTACCCCGCTGACGGGCGACGAAGGCCGCGAACACCAGGTGGCGGACTACCTGGGGAGCCTCCCAGTCGCGGTGCTCGGTCTTTACGGCGCAGAAGATGACCTGATCGCCAACGAAACCGTCGACGAGGCGCAGGCGCGAAACGAGCACGGTGTCTGGCTTCTGTACGAAAGTGCCGCTCACTCGTTCTGGGATGAGGAGAGCGACGACTTCGAGCCCAGCGCCGACCTGGATCTCGAGGCTCGATTGATCGAGTTCTTTCGGGCGACCCTGCCGGCGGCCATCATCGAGGACCTCGGTTAACGAACGTGGCGGATTTCGCCAGCGTTCAACCGAACAATCTCTCCGTCCGGCATCTCAACGACGAGTGATCCGTCCTCAGAATCGATGTCGCGGGCGAGGCCGGACAGACCTCCGCTCCAGGTAATCGGACGGCCCAGCGTCAAACAGGTGGAGCGATACTCCGAAGCGCCCCATTCGGCCCCGGCGAGACGCCGAAAGAGCTCCTCTGCCGTCGCCACCCCCAATCCGACCACCGCCCCGGGGCCAGGGTCGGCCGTGAAGAGAGCGGCCCGTTCAGCCGGTGGTTCGGGCCACCAAAGATTGACGCCGCAGCCCACCGCCACCGTTCGATCGGTCACCTCGACCAGGATCCCGCCGACCTTGCGATCGGCGAGCAGGAGGTCGTTCGGCCACTTCAGTCCAATCTCCGCCCCGAGAACAGAGGCGGCTGCCAGACCCGCCACGAGCGAAGCCACCGACCAATGAGGCGACCATTCCGTGTCGAACGCGGCCGTGACCGCCAGGGCCCGGGGCGCGGTCAGCCAGTCGCTTCCCCCCCTACCCCGACCCGCGGTCTGACGGCTGGCTATCACCACTACGGGCCGCTCTTTGAAAATTGACCGGGCAACATCCTGGGTCGACGTGACCTCGTCGAAGAC
>JBOGEW010000232.1:0-3742 GCA_050742075.1 Acidimicrobiia bacterium | reverse complement strand
GGGGGTGAACGATCGACGATTCTTGAGGTGATGAAGGACTCACGAGTTGGCGTCTACGGCGTAGCCGCTCTCGTTCTGGCGATCGGCCTCAAAGCCTCACTTTTAACCACACTGCCTGACGGTCGTTTTGTACTCGTTGCCACAGTTGCGGCGGCGGTGAGCCGGGCGTGTGCGGTCACGATGATGAAGCTCTTTCCTCCGGCAAAAAACACCGGGTTGGTTGCCGACCTGTCCCCGTCCCTGTCATCTCCTTTGGCTCTCATAACAGCACTTTTGGGAGTTGGGGCGGCGGCCCTGCTTGGTTGGCCGCAAGCAATATCTGCCCTGGTCGGTTGGGTAGCCGGTTTCCTGGTTGGGTGGTGGGCATGGCGCCGGATCGGCGGGTTGACCGGCGATGTGGTGGGGGCGATGGTGGTGGTGTCCGAACTAGGAGTTCTGACGTTGGCGTGAAACGGGAACTCTGGCTCGTTCGTCATGGGAGGACCGATTGGAACCAGGAGCGGCGTTTTCAGGGCCGAATTGACCAGGTCCTCAATTCAGAAGGCCGACGCGAGGCCAAAGCACTCGTTCCGATCCTAAGAAACCAGACCTTCGAAGGAGTTTGGTCGTCGCAGCGTCGGCGGTCTCTGGAAACTGCCCGCCTGGCTTTCGGGGAACCGACGGTTGACACACGGCTGGACGAGTTCGACTTTGGCGAGATCGAGGGGATGACCTGGAGCGACCTAGCGTCCGATATGCAAGAACGGCTCTTGGCGTTCGAGACCTTCGTCGCCCCTGGCGGCGAATCAGTTGTCGACTTTCGGCGGCGGATCGAGGATTTCGTCGCCGGCCTCGGAGGTGGCAAGCATTTGATCTTCACTCACGGCGGAGTGATCCGGCTTCTGACCGGAATTACCCCCGACCCCGGTCAACACCTCGTCATTCATCTTTAGGCGGCGTATGGGGACGACAGCCGTGATCCGTCCGTTATCACGAAGGATTTCGACTTCGGCTCGAAAGTGTGAGCGAACTGAAGACTGGCTCAGAACCTCGGTTGAGCGACCCCGCGCCACGGCCCGGCCCTGATCGAGCACCAGGAGCTCGTCGCAGAATTGAGCGGCGAGGGTAAGGTCGTGAAGAGAGCTGATGACCGTCAGCGATCGCTCTCGTCGTAAGTCATCGACCAATTCGAGGACCGACTGCTGGGCTCCGATGTCGAGCGAGGTGGTGGGTTCATCGAGGAGCAGCAAGGCAGCTTCTTGGGCCAGCGCTCGGGCGAGGATCGCCCGTTGGGTTTCACCGCCGGACAATGTGCCAAGGCGCCGATGTTCGAATCCTGCTAGGTCCAGGGCGGCGATTGCGGATCGAGCCGCGAGAACATCACTTCGGGTCTCAGTATCGAAGTAAGCGATGTGAGGACTGCGCCCCAGCAGCACGTAGTCGCCGACCGTCATGTCAATCGGAATGACTGGCTGCTGAGGCACCATCGCCATGAGCTGGGCGCGACGGCGAACCGAAGCCTCTTTCAGGGAGAGACCACCAAAGGTGATCGACCCTTGCGACGGGATCAATCCAACGAGCGACCGGAGAAGGGTGCTCTTGCCGGCGCCATTGGGACCGACCAAACCCAGCCAGCTGCCGGAAGCCACGGTCAGGTCGATGCTGTGGAGAATCTGTCGACCCCCGATTTCGACCGACAGTGCCCCAATCAGGAGATCGTCTGTGAGCCGAACAGCTGTCGGCCTCATCGCGCCCGCCCTGCTCTTTGCAAAACCGCCAGGAAGAATGGCGCTCCAAAGAAAGCGGTAACCACCCCCACCGGCAACTCAGCCGGGGCATCGATGGTCCGGGCCGCCAAGTCGGTGGCGATAAGGAAGGCGGCGCCGAAAAGCAACGACAAAGGCAGCACCGACCGATAGCTCTCACCGGTCAGCAGGCGAACGGTGTGGGGAACGATGATGCCGACAAAGCCGATGAGCCCCGACACTGCCACGACCGCCGCTGAACCGAGGGTGGCGGCGGCTACAACCAGCAAGCGGACTCTGCGGACCGGAACTCCGAGTGCTTGCGCCTCCGCTTCCCCGACCGCAAGAGTGTCGAGCAACCGTCTGTGCGCCAGTATCACCGCGGTGGCGATTGCGATGTAAGGCAGCACCAGGCCCACTTCGTTCCAGCCCGTCGTCGCCAGACGACCGAGAATCCAGGAGTAGACCAGTCGCAGGTCATCGGCGTGTCTTTGCTGGACATAGGTTTGCGCAGCTGTGAAAAAGGAGGCGACGGCTACCCCGGCGAGCACCAACTTGGTGGTCGCTCGGGACCCGATCTGACCGAGGAGATACGTGGCGACCACCGCCAGCACCCCTCCGACGAAGGCTGCCACCGGCACCATCGCCCCTCCATTTCCAAGATTGACGAAAGCGAATGTGGCCCCCAAGCCGGCTCCCGCAGCCACTCCCAGCAGGTAGGGATCGGCAAGTGGGTTTCTAAACACTCCTTGATACGCGGCTCCGGCTACGGCAAGGGTGGCTCCCACCAGACCTCCCAGCACAACACGTGGAATCCTTAGCTGCCAGAGGATGGCCAACTCACGGTCGCTCAAACCGGTCTCGATCTCGAGAAAGGGCATTCGGTCAGCGATAGCCCGGATGACGTCGCTGGTCGTCAACTCGATCGGGCCAAGAACGATCCCAGCCAATGAAGCGGCAACAAGGGTCACGAACCCCAATGCCACCAGTTTCGGGCGGAGATGCCGCGAGAGGGCGAGCGGTTCTTCGGCGACGGTGGCGATGTTCAGCCGACCGGTTGCAAAGCCAGAGCGTCGGCGACGGCTCTGACGAACTCGACTACCCGCGGCCCCCATCGCGAGGCGACGTCATCGTTGAGTTCGACCACCCGTCCACCGGTGACCGCAGTGAGTTCAGCCCAACCCGGCCGGGCCGCCACTACCTCGGATGTTTGGCCCCCAGCGCCCGTATCGGCCAAGAAGATGAAGTCAGGGTCGGAGGAGATGATGTGCTCCGCCGAAAGCTGGGGATACCCGAAACCGTCGGGGTCGGCGGGGTCGGCAATATTCCCAAGACCGAAGAGTGAATAGATCAAACCGATGAAGGTGGCCGATGTCACCGAGAAGAGAGACGGATCGAGCTCGTGGTAGTACGTGAGCGGTTCAGCTGGGGCCGTATAGCCGGAAACAAGCCCGTCGATCTCAGACTGCATGCTGGCAACGAGTGCATCCGCCTCGGCCTCGTGTCCGGTAGTCGTTCCGAGTTGGCGGATTTGGGAGTAGACGTCGTCGAAAGTGACGGCCGCCGGAAGGAGCAAGACCGGGATGCCGAGGCTTTCCAAGGCGCCGACCATGCCATCGATATCGTTCGCCACGACCACAAGATCAGGCTCATAGGAAGCAATGGCTTCGATGTTGGGGGTAAATCCAGAAAGGTCAGTGACTGGAACCTCTGGCGGGAAATCGGACTGATCGTCGACTGCAACAATTTGGTCGAGAGCTCCTATTGCGGCGAGCATCTCCGTTGCAGTTGGCGAGAGCGAGACGATCGCATCTGGCCGCTCCGATCCAGCCGTAGCCGATACCAGAACCGCCGTTGTCGTGGGGGCGGGAGCCGTCGTCGTGGTAGCGGCCGGCCCACCGCATGCGACCAGCAAGATGACCAAGAGCCAAACCTGGCTTCTCATAACAAACATCCTCCATTCACTGGAGGATGAAGGGGCCCGATGCGGCGTACCCTGCGCCGCCCGAACATGACCT
>JBOGEW010000231.1:0-3363 GCA_050742075.1 Acidimicrobiia bacterium | reverse complement strand
TGGTAGCGATCATGAGCGATCCGCCCCTGGTCTGAGTCATGGCGTCGCCTGCTTTTCGCAACGCCCGCACCGAAGCGACGTCGCTTCTGCCCCCGGGACACGATGCACGAGTACTGGAGCCCTCTCCTCCTGCCAGTACCGACCCGGTCTGGCTCGCCGACGACCCCACCGACCCAGGCTCCGCGACCGGGACGCTCGTCACGCCAATCGATGGTGAGGGCACCTCCTGGGAAGAGATGGCTACTTCGTACCCGGGGCTGGCTGGGTACGTGTCCGCGCATTGGCTCGGCCTCTACAAACGCCTTGAAGAGGTTGGTCAGGATTATGTCGGCACCCGGCGATCGCTCCACCAGCTGGCGTTCTTCGCTCTTGCCCCCGCCCGTCATGCGGCCAATGGGAAGATCGGCCTGCGTCACACTCATGGTGGGTTCGGCACCCCTTTTTTTGGGGCTAATGAACAAGTCCGGTTCGAGAACGGGTATCTCGTTCGTCAGACCGATGGAGTCGAGAGCCGTCCGATCACCAACCTCGCGGATGCCGTTGAGCTGCTCGACATCCCCTATCGCCAGGTCTGGTTCGACGGAATCTCGGATCCACCGGCCCCGATCGGCGTAAAAGCTCAGCTCGATCTGGAGGAAGCGGCAGTTGAGGCCATCACCGAGTGGTTCGGTTTCGGGGCGTCGGTCCTAGAGCAGCTGCGGCGAACCCCCGATGCGGTTGACGTGAGTCGGGTCCAGCTCTGGCCCGAGCATTTCGATCTGGCCATCGAGATGGGCCCAGCGAAGGCGAGGGCGTCCTACGGCGCCTCACCCGGCGACGATCACCATCCCCAGCCCTATCTGTACGTGTCGGCCTGGGAGTCGATCGATCGTTCCAATCGTTTCTGGAACGACTCGGCTTTCAACGGTGCCTCGCTTCCGTACCGGGCATTGCTCGACGCCGACGACCAGCGCGCCGCCGCCCTCTCCTTTCTTGAGCAGGGTTATCGAACTCTGAGTAGCTGACTGGCGCCCGTCCCTCCGCTATCGGTCGCCCTCGAGTTCGCCCAACTCGCGAAAGCCTTTTTCCTCGGCTCTCATTCGTCCCAACGCTTCCCGCAGGGCGGCCGCTGCGTCGTTGCGGCTATCCAACGCCGCGGTGCGCCGGTCGAGGGCAGCGTCTGTAAGGCCCACCAGAAGGTCGATGAGCTCGTCCACCTGCTCTCGCAACCGAGCGGAAGGTCGGCCGCCCAGCTCCTGATTGGAGACGTCGGCCGAGAGAAGGCCGATCACCTCTTCGATTCGCTCCGGCACTCCCCGAAGGACCCCCTCCTCGATCACACCGTCGGCGACCAGATTTCTCACCTGGTCGTAAGCCTCCAATAGCCGGCGGTAGCTCGGTCGGAGGGCATCAGGGATCTCCAGTGGGCGAGGTTGCTCAGCCGACGACGTTCGTCTCTGCATGACGATCATCGCGGCCGGAAGCAGAGCAGCCACCACACTGGCGAGTCCACCAACAATCGCTCCCGGGCCCGTGTTGTCGACGAAGACGTTCCAGCTGACCAGGCCCCAAAATCCAGCCCACAGAGCGGCGGCGCCGGCGGCCAGGCCATAGAAGCGTCGCCGGGCTGTGGGGGCGAGACCTGAAGACGGTGAACGACGCGGAATGCTCCGGCGAGGCCGTGGACGACGGGATCGAGACCGGCGCGGACGTGCCATGCGCGAGCAAGCTCGCTAGATGCTCGTCAATCGGGGACTTCTTGTTTGCGGACCGTTGTATTTAGCTCGGAGGGTTCCATGCGCTGGAGGCTACAGCCGTTGACTGCGCGAGGTCATGGGCGGAATCGATCACCAGGTAGGTATCCATCGCTCCATGACCGCGCAGTTCGATCGATCCCCGTGGCTCGAAGCGAAAGCTTCTGCCGGCTTGGGCCATCGTTTCTCCGCTGACATGTATCCGGCCAGTGACGCCAGTTTCCTGGAGCCGAGAGGCCAGATTGACAGTGTCTCCCCACACGTCATAGGCGAACCTTCGGGTTCCGATCACTCCCCCGGCAACTGGACCGGAGTGAATGCCAACCCGCAGTCCCAAGTCGGAGAATCGACCTCCGGGCTTGGTGCATTCCAACATCGCTAAGCCCAGGTCGATCACCCGTTCGGCGTGTCCCGCCAGGGGCTCGGGGAGACCGCCCACCGCCATATAGGCGTCACCGATAGTTTTGATCTTCTCCAGTTGACGCTCACTGACCAGGTCATCCAGATGGGTGAAAACCGCGCTCAGCATCGTGATCACCTCCGTGGCGCTCATCTTGGCGGCCATGGGGGTGAACCCGACGAGATCGGCGAAAAGCACTGTCACCGACGGGAAAGTGTCAGCGATCGGATTCTCCCCGCTCCTCAGTCTGGTCGAGACTGAGACCGGCAACACGTTGAGCAAAAGCCGCTCCGACTCTGCTTGCTCGGCCCCCAGGGCCACCATCTGCTCGGCGATTATCAGATGTTGGAGCCAGACCTGGCGACGGTTGCGTTCGAGAACCCGAAGGCCGAGGAGACTGCCGACGGCAGCGGCCAGGAAAATAAACGCATCGATCAGAAGGCTCCCGGGACCGTCGTAGATGGCGATGGCGATGCCCAGGCCAACGGCGATGACGAGAGTGCGAATCGCGGCGTATATGAATCTCGTGCGGGAGACGAAGCCAAAGACGAACACAAGCATGATCGCCCCCACCGCATAACCCTCAAGGACCTTGCCGGCATCGGCGAGAAGCAGAATCACCAAGCCGTTGGCCGTCGTCAGTAGCGAGGCCAGAAAATGCTGGCGGTTCATAGTCGTCGTCCAGCGTGATGCCGCCAGGCAGATCCCGCCCAGCAAGGCCATCAGACCCCCGACCGTGTAGCTCAGAGCCGGACTGATTTCGGTTCCCAGCGGCAAGAGCACTGCTGCAATCGCCCACAGGACCAAAGTTGCACCGGTAATGACCCGGTAGCCGGCAAGGCCTGCGTTTCCTTCTTCCCGCTGGTAGGCGCGCTCGAGTCCGGCATCGAGGAACGAGAGGCTGAGCGGGTCAAGGGCTCCACGATCGATCAAGCGAGCCACGGGTGCAGCCTAAGAGTGCATTCTCCCTCCTGGCCAGGAGGGCCAGGACTTCGATGGCTGGCTCGTCAGCGCCCTGCGCCTACGGCTTACACATCGACATCAGTCTGAGGGGACAACGATGGCAGCCTCTCCCGCGATCTCGGGCGACCGACGCCAGGTGATAATTCCCAGGACAATCATCCACAACGTCGCGGCAACTAATTCTGGGCGGTGCGGGGCGGGGGAGGGAACTTTGGTGTAGTGAGCTCGTTCGTTTTCAAGCTCCACCCGTTGACCGGGGTATATGGG
>JBOGEW010000230.1:0-3749 GCA_050742075.1 Acidimicrobiia bacterium | reverse complement strand
GTAAGGAGCCGTCTAGCGTCAGCGTATGAATTTTGCGTTTAGCGAAGAGCAAGAGGAGTTTCGCCGCCAGGTTCGCAAGTGGCTCGAACAGAACGCTCCGTCGCCAGTCGTACGCCAGCTCATGGCGACAGAGACCGGATTAGATCGCGACCTCTGGCGAGAGACCGCCGACCTTGGTTGGCAAGGCATGGCGATCGCCGAGGAGCATGGCGGGGCCGGCTTCGGCTATCTCGAGCTGGTGTTGCTCTTCGAGGAGATGGGCCGATCACTTTTCCCGGCGCCGTTCCTTTCGACCCTCGGGCTGGCGATGCCGCTCATTTCGGACCTGGGAAGCGAGGAGCAGAAGAAGGAATTGCTGGGATCGATCGCGTCGGGGGAGAAGACGGTGACCGTCGCCTTCACAGAGCCGTCAGGGCAGTGGGGCCCCGGCCTCGTGGAAACCTCGGCGACCGCAGATAGGGAAGGTTGGGTGATCGAGGGGCAGAAGAGCTTTGTCGTCGATGGCGCCAGCGCCGATGATCTGCTGGTCTCGGCGCAGATCGATGAAGGGGTCGGAATCTTTTTGGTGGAAGGTGACGGCGAGGGAGTAGAGAGACGCAGCCTCGAGACCCTCGACCAGACGAGGAAATTGGCGGAGGTGACTTTCTCGGGGGCGAAAGGCACACTGCTCGGTGAGCCAGACCAAGGCGTGGAGGCGCTGAGGCGAATGCTCGACAAAGCGATCGTTCTTCTCGCAGCCGAGCAGGTCGGTGGGGCCCAGAAGTGTTTGGAGATGTCGGTCGACTACGCCAAGACCCGGCATCAGTTCGGCCGCCCGATTGGCAGCTTTCAGGCAATCAAGCACAAGTGCGCCGACATGCTGGTCCAGGTCGAGTCGGCCAAGTCGGCGGCCTACTACGCCGGTTGGGCAGCGTCGGAGGACAACGACGAACTGCTTACGGTGGCACCGCTGGCGAAGTCGTATTGCTCAGAGGCCTATTTCTTCTGCGCTTCCGAGAACATCCAGATTCACGGTGGAATCGGTTTCACCTGGGAACACGATGCTCACCTCTATTTCAAACGTGCCAAGAGCTCCCAGCTGTTGTTCGGCGACCCGGCCTATCACCGCGCTCGACTGGGTGACCTGCTCGGTATCTGAGTATGGGACTGGCAGCTGTCCTCTTCGGAATCCTCCTCGTCGTCGGAGCGCTGGTCCTCTGGCAGCACGCTTCACGGGGCGGAGGGGAGATCACGTTCGGGATGGAGGATGCCGTTGGGTTCGTGATGGCCAGGCTGCCCGACGAAACCAAGCGTCGGGTCAAAGAAGGAGGAGTGCGTCGCATCCTCGAGTGGGAGGTCTTCTACCTGCAAGGCCTCGGACAAGAGAACCGACGGGTACCTGTCGAGACGGTGGCTGGCTCCTACCGCCCGGCCGTGGACTACATCAAGGATCAAATTTCCCAACGCCACAGCCTCGAATACCCTGAGGGCGACATCGCGGGGGTGCTTGACCTGGGAGTCGAATATCTGGCGTCCATTGGAGCCATTGGAGACCCGGTAGGAGGATTCGAAACATGATGGTGCGCTGTGGCGCTTGCCGAAACCAATTCGACGTGCCCGGTCCGGGCAGGTTCTCATGCCCAGTTTGTGGATCTGTCAACGCCGTCCGGGCGGCGCCCGGCGCTTCGCCGCCCCCGGCCAATGGGCCAGCCCCTACCCAACCGCCGCCCCCCCCTCCCGACCCTCCCTCGCCGCGGGTGACCTGTCCCCAGTGCGATTTCACCTTCATCGTCGGTCAGGTGGCCGAGGCGAAGTGCCCCAACTGCGGCTCGAGCGTGTCCACGGGGCTGCAGGAGGCGCCGCCGGCCCAGTGAGTCGATTGCGCCGTTTTCCGGATCACCGTTTTGTCGGTCGCCGAGACACGATGATCGTTTTCGACTGCGACGATGAGAAGCAATACCAGTCGTTGGCTACCTCGACGGGTGAAATGGGACTAGATCAGCACAACCTGCTTCAGTCCTTTGCTCCTGACACCTTGTTGGAAGCGGTAAACAGAGGCTTTCACCCAATCCCGACGGTTGGGTGACACCGGATCGGCTTCCCGGGAAGCTGTCGCTCGGCTCGCTTCGATGAAGATCCTTCAAATTCATAACCGATATCGCTTATCGGGGGGAGAGGATGCAGTTGTCAGGACAGAAGCGAGTCTCCTTCGGCAAGCGGGGCATCAGGTCACACAGCACATCGTTTCGAACCCTGGCGCGAACCTTGCTGCTGCGGCGACCCTAGCTCTTGCTCCTTGGAATCCGCTGGCGAGAGCGAATGTCATACGGGCGGCGTCAACGGGATTCGATGTTGCCCACGTGCACAACACTTGGTATGCACTTTCACCGTCCGTGCTATCGGCACTAAAGCGTTCCGGACTCCGCGTCGTCATGACAGCGCATAACTATCGCCTGGCGTGCATCAATGCTCAGTTGACTCGCGATAACCAGGCATGCCTGACTTGCGTAGGTTCGAGCCCCTGGCCAGGCGTCCGTTATAACTGCTATCGCGGGTCGAAGCCTTCTTCGGCGATCGCTGCATCCACGGTCAGTTTGAATCGACGGCTCGACACCTGGAATCGGTCCGTCGACGCTTTCCTGGCTCCCACCCCCTACGTGGCGAGCATCCTGGAGAAAAGCGGCGTGCGGGCGGATCGGATATTCGTGAAGCCTCACCTGGTTTTGGACCCAGGCCCCCGATCGTCGCCACCCTCTGCTTCTACGGAGGTGCTCTTCGTTGGGCGCGTCAGTCGCGAGAAAGGTCTTGATCTCGTCTTGAGCTCGTGGCCACGTCTGGCTGAAAGCCGCATGAGACTAACAATCATTGGGGAAGGGCCTCTTCTGGCCGAGTTGCAAGCGACATATCCGTTTGCGGACTTCCGGGGTCGACTGTCACCAGAAAAGGTGCGCAGTCTCATGCTGAAGGCTCGAGCATTGATTTTTCCCTCCCTGGTGCCCGAGTCCTTTGGCCTGGCATTGGTGGAGGCGATGGCGTGCGGACTTCCCGTGCTAACGAACACTCACCTGCCGATACTTTCCCTACTGAAGGGGGATTCCGGATTAGTAGCTCTCGAGCCAAGCTCAGAATCTTGGTCCCGGGGTCTTTCCCAACTTGAGGCCGATGGCGCGGTGGATTCACGCGGTGATTTGGCACGCTCGGCATATTTGGCCGGGTTTAGTCCGCAGACGGGCTTGCCCGCGCTTGAGCACTACCTGCGTGGTGATTACTAGGTCTTAGGCGCGGTCTGAACCAGCGGGCCGGCCCGACCCCGGTCCACCCAGAACCTGTATGCCTCTTCTTCGAGATCGACGTCGGGAATCGGCCGGAGGCGAAGCCGGCGGGAAGTCAACTGGTAAAGAGTCCGGTCACTCCCTGGGGGACCCCAACCCACATGTTCCCAATCGAAGAGAGTAAGTCGGTTCCCCACCCGTCGTAGATTCCACGGTGTTAGGTCGCCATGCATTGGCAGCCAATAATCGGGAGTGGACGTAGGCCGGGAAAGTTTGCCGAGAGCTGCCTCTATCTCTTCGGATATATCTGCGATTGGAGGCCGCCGAGGAGTTCGATGTATTAAAGAGGCCAGGGGTTGCAGAGCTAGGAATCGCCATCCGCCGTGCTCGCCCGAAGCGATTGTCGCTGGCGCGGTGAACGTTCGTGGTCGGAATTTCGTGATCAAGTCCAGCGCTTCGTCCTCGCGAAAGAGGGCCCCAGAATGCTCGGCGGGACGA
>JBOGEW010000229.1:0-3705 GCA_050742075.1 Acidimicrobiia bacterium | reverse complement strand
TCGTTGCCCCCCTCGCGGCCACGCTCGGCATGACGGGTGCCATCGCCACCAAGGGAAAAGTGGTCGACGGTTACTTCACCGACGAACTCGACGGACCGTTCGTCTACGGACAAGGCAAGGTCGAGGCGATCATGCAGCTGTCGGCGGAACGGGGCTATGACCTTGCCGCTTCCTACGCCTACTCCGACTCGATCTCCGACCTCCCCATGCTCGAAGTAGTCGGCCATCCGGTGGCGGTGAACCCCGACAACGAGCTCGAGGACATTGCCCACGATCGCGGTTGGCCGGTGGTGATCTTCGCCCGCAAGACCAAACGGGCCATCGCTTTGGGCCTCGGCTCCAGCGCCGCCGCCGGTATTGCCCTCGGTACCTACGCGCTCGGCCGGCATCAGGGGCGCCTGGCAGAGCGCTCCCGCCGTTGAACTAGTGCGAACCGATTTAGCGGGGGTTTATAAGGGGACGTGAGAGTCGAGAGATATGAAGCGACTCGTTGCCCTCACTGCCCTCGCCACGCTCCTTCTCGCCGTCATCTCAACATGGGTTCATCTGGAGCTGCCCGCGTTATCCGGGCCTCACGCAGTGGGTCGACTCGAAAGGGTCTGGCTCGACCACGGTCGCCCGGAATCACATACCGCCGACGACACCGATCACCGCCAGGTGGGAGTGGTCCTTTGGTATCCGGCCGTCGACGGCTCGGATCCGCCCGCCTCTTACATCCCGAATGAGGATGAAATGATGGGAGCTCTCGCCGCCAGCGGTGAAGTCAACCCCATCGCTGCCTACGGCTTGCACTGGGTGCAGGGCCACGCCTTCCAGGATGCTGAGATCGATCAATCGCAGTCCAAATATCCGGTGGTTCTGCTCTCGCCTGGCAATGCCACCAACGTCGAGTTCTACGGTTCGATGGCCGAGGATCTCGCTAGCAACGGATACATCGTCGTGGGCGTCAATCACCCTTATCAGGTGCCGGCCACCAGGCTCGAGAACGGAGAGATGGCTCTCTTCCGCGAAGACCTCGAGGTACCCGCCAAGATCGAGGAGCGCATCTTCGACCTTCGCTTTGTCATCGACCGGCTCGAGCAAGAGGCGAAATCAGGCGCCTTCTTGGAGGGTCGGCTCGACTTCGACGCACTTGGCGTGATGGGTCACTCCAACGGCGGTCTGGCGGCGGTGGAACTGTGCAAAGACGATCAACGAGTTCAAGCCTGCCTGAACATCGACGGCCAAGCCGCCGGAGGCGCCTTCGGCACCAGCCCCGACGATCAGGTTCCTGCGCAGTCCTTCATGTTCCTCACCAAAGAGGTAACCCTCCATCCCGAACTCGCCTCCCGTTTCGAGGCGGGCCGCGCTGGTGGCTATCGCGTGGTGATTCCCGCTGCTACCCACGACGGCTTCGCCGATGGCGCTCTCTTCGCGCCGTCTCTTTGGCCATTCGCCCGGACGGCGGACAAGGTCAACGAGGTGACGCGCGGCTTCGTCAATGCTTTCTTCGACTTGGCCCTGAGGGGAGAGCCGCGCACGGTTCTCGGCGGGGTTTCCGCCTCGACCGATGTCTACGTGTACGTCTACCCGCTTGAGCGCACCTAGACCACCGCTCCCGGGCCGAGGAGGGCCTTGAGCTCGGCATAGAGGGTCGACGAGGGCTCCACCCGGTGGCGGTCGTCGAAACGCAGCACCTTGTGGGACTCCCCCGTCTCCATGTGCAGCATCACCGGCGCTGCTCCCGGATGGCTCTGCAGGATCGTCTTCAACTGGCTGACCAGACGAGCGGAGATAGCGCGAGCCGCAATTCGCAGCCGGACTGTCGAGTCGGTCCGGATCTTCAACTCGCGGACTGTTCGCGCCCGCACCTTGACCTCGTCACCGCGCTGATCGACCGAACCATCGATCAGCACGATCGCGTCGGGGGTGATCAACTGGCCGAACTCCTCGACTACCCGGGGAAACATCACCACCTCGACTGATGAGTCGAGGTCCTCCACCTGAAGGAAAAGAATCAATTCGTTGTTCTTCGTGTAGCGGCGATTGATCCCGGCTACCAGCCCACCGATCGTCACCACCGCCCGATCCTGCTTCTCGCTCAAAGCGCTGATGGGCTCCGTCTCGATGGCGAGGCTGGTCCCGACCATGAGCAACGGATGGTCTGACACGTAGAGGCCAAGCATCTCCTTCTCGAACGAAAGCTTGACCTTCGTCGACCATTCGGCAGTGCTCATCTCGTTCTGGATCGGGCTCGTCTCACTGACTTCGGAGGCGAAGAGGGAGTACTGGCCCAAATCCTCGTTGCGGCGCCGTTCGAGGGTGGAGTCGAGGATTTCCTCATAGCGAAGGAAGAGGCCCTTGCGGCTGTGACCCATCCCATCGAAGGCGCCGGATTTGATCAAGGACTCGACCGTGCGCTTGTTGAGAGCGAGCACGTCGACCCGGTTGGCGAAGTCGAAGAAGTCTTCGAACGAGCGCTCGGAACGAGCGGCGATGATTTTTTCCACCACTCCCTCCCCGACATTGCGCACGGCCGAGAGGCCAAAACGAATCTTGCCGTCCCGTACCGTGAAGTCGACTTCAGAATCGTTGACGTCTGGCACCAGGACGTCGATGCCCTGAGTGCGGCACTCGGCCAGATAAACCGCGGTGCGCTCTTTGTCGCGTTTCGTGGCCGTCAGGAGCGAGGCCAGGTACTCGGGGGGGTAATAGGCCTTGAGCCAGGCGGTCTGATAGGCAATCAAGGCGTAACAGGCGGCATGGGCCTTGTTGAAGCCGTACCCCGCAAAGGGCTCGATGGCATCGAAGAGTTCGGCGCCCACCTTCTCGGGATGGCCCAGCTTCACGCAACCGGCGATGAACTTCTGGCGATGGGCGGCCATCTTGGCCTTGACCTTCTTCCCCATCGCCGAGCGCAGTTCATCCGCTTCGGCCATGGTGTAACCCGCCATCGCCTGGGCAGCCTGCATCACCTGCTCCTGATAAACCATGATCCCGTAGGTGTTGTTGAGGAACGGCTCCAGGGCGGGATGCGGATATTCGACCTGAGCCCTTCCGTTCTTGCGATCGGCATAAGCGCTGTGCATATGGGCGCCAAGCGGGCCGGGCCGGTAGAGAGCAACCAACGCCACGATGTCTTCGAAGCGGTCGGGAGCAAGCGAGCGGACCAGTGCCCGCAGACCGGTGCCCTCGAGCTGGAAGACGCCGATGGTGTCGCCCCGCTTGAGGAGGTCGAAGACGGCGTGATCGTCGAGGGCGACATTGTCGATGTCGATCCGGGATCCCTGACCCTGACCGACCAGCTCGATCGTGCGCTCGATGATCGAGAGGTTGCGAAGGCCAAGGAAGTCCATCTTCAACAATCCCAGCGAGGCGATGCCGTTCATCTCGTACTGGGTGACGACCTCGGCGTCCTCGCCCTTGCGTTGGACCGGGACCAGTTCGGTCAACGGCTCGGGCGAAATCACCACCGCTGCGGCGTGAATCGAATCCTGTCGCCGCAGATGCTCGAGGCCGCGGGCCATGTCGATGACCTCGCGGGCCATCGGGTCGTTGGCATAGAGAGAGCGCAACTCGGTGGCATTGGAATGAAAGTTGCGCTCGTCGGGAGAAGCATCCGCTCCCAGGGGCTCGAGGATCGAATGCAGTGGCGCTTCCCGTCCCAGAATCGGTGGCGGCATCGCTTTGGCGATCCGGTCCCCGATCGAATAAGGGTGTCCGAGG
>JBOGEW010000228.1:0-10418 GCA_050742075.1 Acidimicrobiia bacterium | reverse complement strand
ACCGGCCCCGTCTCTCCCCCCGTAGGGGGGAGTACCGCCGCAGGCGGGGAGGGGGGTTGGCTCGCTGGGGGGAGAAACGAGCCAGTGGGGACTGATGCCTAACCAGCCGCTTGATGATCCCGTTCTAGTAGACGATTGGCACGTCGTGGCGCTGGGCCTTGACGTCACCGAGACGGCCCCGCTTGGCGTTCGGCTTTTAGGACGAGACATCGTCTTGTGGCGAGTGGACGGTGAGGTGCTCGCATGGGAGGACCTGTGTGTCCATCGCGGTACCCGATTGTCCCTGGGGACGATCGCCGACAGACTGTTGACTTGTCCCTATCACGGCTGGACCTATGACCGCACCGGCCGCTGCGTCCTGATTCCCGCTCATCCCGAGCAAAAGCCACCGGCTCGGGCACGGGTCACGGTGTTCACCGCGGTCGAGCGGTACGGATGGGTATGGATGACGATCGGGGCGCCCTCAGTTGACATCCCGGAGTTTCCCGAGTGGGCCGACAACTCGTTTCGAAAGATCCATTGCGGGCCTTACCGATTCTCGGCCGCGGGACCGCGGGTGGTCGAGAACTTCCTCGACGTCGCTCACTTTCCGTTCGTGCACGAGGGCTATTTGGGTGATCGGGAACATGCCGAGATCTCCGACTACGAGGTAAGTACCCACGAGAACGGCGTGACCGCCGAGGACATCACTGTTTGGCAACCCAACCCGGACGGCACCGGGATCGGAAAGCCGGTCACCTACACCTACCAGGTCTTCCGTCCCTTGACGGCGTACTTCACCAAACGCGCCGAGCAAGTGTTTTCGATCTACTTCAACGTCACCCCCGTCGACGCCACCATCTCGATAGGTTGGATGTGTGAGGCCCTTAATTATGCCGACGACCTTTCCGCCGAGGAGCTACGGAGGTTCCAGGACGAGGTCACGGCCCAGGATGTGCCAATCGTCGAGTCCCAGCGTCCTGAACTGCTCCCTCTCGACCTCCAGGCCGAGCTCCATCTTCGGTCAGACAAGACCTCGATCGCCTACCGCCGCTGGCTCAATGAGCTGGGTCTGACCTTCGGCACGGCGTGAATCCCGTGCACGAAATCTGCCTTCTGATCGTTAAGTTTCCGGCCGAATAATCGCTCAGATAGCCATGGCCCTACGCTCGCTCGCTCCAACCCAATCGGTGGCCAAGAGGCCATTCACTTCGGTTCGGCTATACGACCGCGATCAGGCGATTCTGGGCTACATGCTCGAGGATTTGCGGACGACGCTGGCTCGAGGCGAGCCCGACCGTTATCACGCCTATCCGCCGATGGAATGGGTAGTCAACGGTCTCCATCGCCGGACCATCGTCTCAGCTCCCCTGCGGCTTAATCAACCCGGAGATATTTATGTGGTCGGATTCTTCGGTGAGCGTCACCTCGATCGAGATATAACCCCGCTCGAACAAGCCAACGCCGAGATCGTGCTCGAGTTCCGCAACTTCCACGGCATCCTCAGCTACAGCTCGATGGAGCTCACCGACGGTAATTGGGCCAACCTGGTGCTCCACGACCTCCCTGATACCCGCGATCAATGGCGGACCTCCGAGATTCATGCCCAGGCGGCGCTCCAGCTCGCCCCGGTGTTTTATCGAACGGTTCGGATCCATAACGGCTACCTCCCCGGGGGCATCGGCGGGGGAAAATCGATTCAGATCGAGCGGACCAAGTACTGGGATTACGGCAAGTCTCGGGTCTGGCACGCGGTGCGTGAGCTGCAGGAGACTCACAGTGGCCTCGCCCACTAGCGCCACCTACGCTGACAGCCGAAAGGAGGCAGCGTGAACCTCAACAACATCCTCATCGGTACCGACGATCTTGGGCGCTTGACCGAGTACTACACGAAGCTTTTCGGTGAGCCCGCCTGGAACATGGAAGGCTACGTCGGCTGGATGATCGGCTCGGGAGCGATCACGGTCGGGGCGCACGACCAGGTCAGCGGCCAGAATGTCCATCCCGGTCGGATCATCTGGAACATCGAATCTTCCGACGTCAAAGGCGACTTCGAGCGGCTCAAGGCGGCCGGGGCGACAGTGGTGAAAGAGCCGTACACCATGGGCGAGGCCGACGACGGTTCGATCGCCACCTTTGCCGATCCCGACAACAATTACTTTCAGTTGGTTAGCCCCATGCCAGGGGAGTAACGGCGTCCGTCCGCTCCGGTCGACACCGAATGAGCATTCGGGTGGAGCTACCGAGGCTTGGTGGCTGCTAGAAACCATCGATGGCGTTTCCGCTTGGTGGGGCGACAAGTCTCGATCAGCTTTCAACCGATCCGCATCCCCATCTGGCGCGCCTGCGGGCGAGCGAGCCGGTGACCTGGGTGCCGGTTTTGGATGGCTGGTTGGTCACTAGGCGCGACCTGTGCGTCCAGGTAATGCGGGACGCAGTGACGTTCACAGTTGATGATCCCCGGTTCTCCACTGCCCAGGTGGTTGGTCCCAGCATGCTGTCTCTCGACGGCTCCGAGCACCGCCGGCATCGGGAACCATTTGCGGGCGCGTTGTTGGCGGCCGAGGTTCGAGAGCGTTTCGCTGATCGGGTCAATGAAGACGCGTGGCGCCTCGCCAGAGATCTTGCCTCTGCCGGGAAGGCCGAAATCCGTCGTGACCTCGCGGGCCCTTTGGCTGTGGCGGTGGTTTCCGCCGCGCTTGACCTGGTCGATGTTGAAGTCAGAACCGTGCTCGGCTGGTACGAAAACATCGTGGCCGACGTCGACCGGCTATCCAAAGGCGAAGCTGCCTCGGGGGCAGGATTCAACGCGGTCACCCAGCTCGGCCATCATGTCCGACAGAGTTCGGAGAGTCGATCCGGCCTCCTCGCCGCGGCGAGAAGCGCACTTTCGGCGGAGGAGGTGATCTCGAATGCCGCGGTGATGATGTTTGGTGGAATTGAGACAAGCGAGGGAATGACCACCAGCCTTTTCTGGCATTTGCTCACCAATCCCGAGCAACTACAGATGGTTCGAAACGATCGGTCGCTGGGGCGGCAAGCGGTCGAAGAATCTCTTCGCTTGGAACCGGCCGCGGCACGCGTCGATAGATACTCGACCAGGGACATCGACCTGGCTGGCGCTCCGATTCGAAAGGGCGACCTGGTAATTGTGTCTCTCACCGCGGCCAATCGCGATCCTGAGACATTTTCCGATCCGGACCGTTTCGACATTCGCCGGCCGAACGCCCGGGCCCACCTCGCCTTCGCCCAGGGGCCGCATGCCTGCATTGGCATCCACCTGGCGAAGATGGAAACCTTGGCCGCTCTCAACTCCGTTCTCGATCTCTGGCCGGCGGTTCGTCTTGATCAAACCAATGGGGGTCCCACCGGCCTGGTCTTTCGAAAGCCGCAATCGCTGCCCGTGCGGTGGGACACGAACACCAACTCCGATCGAACGTAGAGTCAGCCCGAGGGCAACTATGAGAGCTACCAAACGCCTTGTCTTCCTGGTTGTCACGGGATTCCTTCTCGCCGCCTGCGCCGTCGCTGGAACCGGTGATCAACCGGGGATTCGAGTCGGATCGGATAACTTCTATGAATCCAGGCTGATCGCTGAGAGCTACGCCCAGGTGCTGGAAAATGGGGGCTATCCGGTTGAGCGCTTATTTGGTCTTGGCACCCGTCAGGAAAGGGTCCCGGCTCTCGAGGAAGGCGAGGTCGACTTGGTTCCCGAGTACGTCGGCTCTGGTCTCGGGTTCTACGACACCAGCCAGATCACGGCGGATGGTGAAGCCAACGCCGAGCGGTTACAAGCCATCCTCGAGCCGATGGGGATCACCGTTTTGGAAATCACTCCGGGTGAGGACACCAATGCCGCTGTCGTCCGCTCGGAGACCGCTGAGCAATTCGGACTCGAGTCGATCGGCGATCTGGTGGCGGTCGAGGATGAACTCATCTGGGGCCTGCCTCCTGACTGCGATGACAATCCGCAATGCAAGGGAGCCCTCGAACTGTACGGGTTGAACTATCCACCCGCCTTGAGAGAGTCATTCGACGCCTGCGAGGTACCTATGGCCGAAGCACTCAATGGAAAGGCAATCGATGTGGCCTGGCTGTGCGCCAACCAGCCTGCGATTGCCCAATATGGATTCGTTCAACTCACCGACGATCTCGGCACCCAACCTGCTGAGAACATTGCTCCTCTGGTTCGCAACGAACTCCTAGCCTCGCTCGACGACGAGAACGAGTTCATCGCGCTGTTAAACGAGGTGTCGTCTCGCTTAACCACAGAAGAGCTCTCGAAGCTTGGCGTGCAGGTGGAGGTTGAGGAACGCGAGGTGCAGGACGTGGCTACCGAATGGCTCACCCAGCAGGGTTTGCTGGGATGAGCTACTAACGATGCTGCCCGCTCGATGAAAATTGCATCTCTGGAGGCGCGCTCTTACCGGTACCCACTCGGTCCCCCTTTTCCCGCGGCGTGGGATCCGAAACCCCGCCATGGACTGTCCGAGACCATTGTCAGCCTCGGCACCGACGAGGGGATCAGCGGTCACTGTGGGGGCGCCAGCGTGCCCGAGCTGGAGGCGTTGCGTTCGCTCCTAATGGGGCTCGAGGTCACCGACACCGATCGACTCTTCTCTATCTGCGAAACTGTCGATTTCCACGGCGGTCGCAATTGGACCGTGGAGGTAGCGGTTTGGGATGCGCTCGCACGTCGCGCCAATCAACCCCTCTGGCGGTTTCTCGGTGGTACTCGCGATCGTTACCCCGCTTACCAATCGACCGGCGAGAGGGTGGGAATCGAGGAGCGGGTTGAACGCCTGCAGGTCGCGCAGTCCCTCGGCATCGGTGCGGCCAAGCTTCGGTTCGATTCGGTGGAGTGGCGCAATGACCTGGCCGGCATCGAGAAGATTCAGTCGGCGCTAGGCGGCGCCATGCGGCTGATGGCCGACGCCAACCAGGGTTGGCGGATGCCCGGCGATACCACCCCGCGCTGGGATCTCGCCACTGCGAAGGAATGTCTCTCGATCTGTGATGAGCTCGGTGTCTTCTGGCTGGAGGAGCCGCTCGATCCCGGGCAGCTGGAGGATTACCGGACCCTCACGTCGGCTTCGTCGTCGGTACTCATCGCGGCCGGGGAGATGGTGCGGAGTCTCTCCGAAACGCATCTCCTGATGGAGGTCGTGGACGTGATCCAGACCGATGTGGTGTTAGCGGGTGGGGTAACTGGGTGTCGTCGAGTGGCGGATTGGGCCGAGGAGCTGTCGATCCCCTGGTCACCCCACACCTGGACTACCGGTTACGGGTTAGTCGCCAACCTGCACGTCGCCCTCGCCTTCTCCACGGCTCCCTATTTGGAGTACCCCTTCGATCCACCCGCTTGGACGACCCAGCGACGGGACTTCATGCTGCCGAATCCCATCTCGCTCGACGGTGAGGGCAACGTGGTCGCGCCTGACGGCCCCGGCTTGGGAGTGGAGCCCGATTTTGACTTCCTGGAGCAATGGAGGGTGGGGTGAAGGCGGCGGTCTGGTTGATGGCGGGGGAGAAGTCGTCGGTGGAAGAGATCCGACTATCCGCCCCCGGCCCTGGTGAGGTTGAGGTGGAACTCCAGGCGGCGGGGGTGTGTCACTCCGATCTCCACCTCGCCCTGGGCCACCTGGGCAGGCGTCGGTTCCCCACCGTGCTCGGCCACGAGGGGGCGGGGGTGGTGAGGGCGGTGGGCGGCGGTGTTGAGAGTGTGGCCCCGGGTGATCGGGTCGCCTTCTGTTTCCTGCCCGCCTGTGGTGAGTGCCGGCAATGCGGTCGCGACCACGCCAACCTCTGCGAACCGGGATCGCGGGCGGCATTTGGCGGGACCATGCTCGACGGCACCTACCGGATGTTTCGCCGGGATAATTCGCCACTTCAGCAGTTTCTGACCGTCGGCGCCTTCGCCGAACGAACCGTGGTCCCCGAGCAATCGGTCGTCAGGATGCCGGCCGAGATTTCGATCGCCGACGCGGCATTGCTGGGCTGCGCGGTTGTCACGGGTTTTGGTGCGGTTCGCAACAGAGCCAATGTGCGGACAGGGGATCGGGTAGCGGTGATCGGATCCGGCGGCGTCGGCCTACAGGTGATAGCCGCGGCCGCCGCGGCGGGAGCCGAAGTGGTCGTCGCCATCGATCCGGTCGAAGCCAAATCCGAACTGGCGATGGCTCAAGGGGCAACCGCCTTCGTGACTCCCGACAAGGTCGAAGGCAGCTTCGATTGGGTATTTGAGGTGGTCGGGCGCCCGGAAACGATCGAGTCAGCCTGGAGGCTCACGGCACCCGGAGGCGCGGTGGTCGTGGTAGGGATTGCCCCGGTCGGTGCGCAAGCAAGGGTCGCCGCCATCGATTTCGCGTCCGAGAAGAGTCTCCTGGGCTCGTTTTATGGATCGGGTAATCCGGCCCGAGAGATTGCCTCCCTCGCTCGGGAAATCGTATCCGGCGCGATCGATCTCAAGCGCACGGTCACTCATCGCACCGATCTCAACGGAGTCGATGAAGCGTTCGAGCGTTTGCAGCGGGGCGAGGGCTTTCGCACCTTGGTGGAGTTTTGAGCTTCACGTTCGACGGGCGCAACATCTCGTTCTCCCCTGGTGACTCGATCGTCGTTGCGCTATTGCGGGCCGGTATCCACCCCACCGGTGGCGGCTGCCTCTGTCTTGGTGGCGATTGCCCTCATTGCCTGGTCAAGGTCGACGGTGTGGCCTACGTCCGCAGCTGTCAGAGCACCGCCCAGGCGGGATTGACGGTCGAATCTCAAGTCGGCGATCCTCAATTACCGGAACGAGGGGATCCGGTGGCAGTCGAGGCTCGCAGTGTTTTTGCTGACGTGGTTGTGGTTGGTCAGGGGGAATCGGGCCGGCAGGCTGCAGCCGCCGCCGTCGGCGAGGTCCTGACCTTCGATGCCGGCCGGGGCGAGGAGGTGATCGGGGTCTATGCCGGGCCCCTGGTGGTGGTTCGCACTCGGGATGGGATGGTCCACGCCCATTGCCAACGCGTGATCGTGGCCACCGGCGCCGCCGAGGAACAACCAGTTTGTCCCGGGGCAAATCTGGTCGGGATCTTCACCAAACGGGCCGCCGAAGAGTTGTCCCGAGCAGGAGTCGACCTGGGAAGGACCGTTCACCTCACGCAGCATCCGCTGCGCTTCGACGGAGATCGACAGGTCGAGGCCGTGATCCTGGAGGGAGGATCAAGGCTCGAGTGCGACTCGGTGATCGTGGACCTCGGCCTTCATCCCCGTGACGCCCTGGCCCGCATGGCTGACGGCCTCGAGACTGTCGGCGACGCCGCCATTCCTGGCCGGATGCCACCGCCTCCCACTACCGGGACGGTGTGTCCCTGTTCCGGAGTGGAGGTTTCCGATCTCGAATCAGTTTGGGAGCGGGGATTTCAAGAGATGGAACTTTTGAAGCGGGCCACCCTGGCCGGAACCGGGACCTGCCAGGGCGGAGTCTGCCTTCCCCATCTCCGCTCGTTCCTCGCCGCCAAACAATCTGAAGTTCCCTCGCCCTTTACTGCCCGGCCGGTGACCCGCCAACTCACCATGTCTGAGGCCGCGGCGGGTTACGACCACGCTCCTTTTCGACGCACTTCCCTCCACGATGAGCACCTTCGCCTCGGAGCAACCATGGATCGCTTCGGTGGCTGGTGGCGGCCCTGGCGCTACCCCGACGTCGAGGCCGAATACGAAGCCGTCCGCCACGCCGTCTCCATCGGCGATGTCGGGACCCTGGGCAAGATGCTGGTGTCGGGACCGCGGGCGGTGGAACTGCTCGAACGCCTCTATCCGTGCCGAGTCGGCGATCTCCGGCCGGGCCGGGTTCGTTACGCGTTGCTGCTCGACGAGCGGGGATATGTGCTCGATGACGGCCTCATCTGCCGGCTGAGCGAGACCCGCTTCTTCTTGACCTTCACCTCCGGCGGGGCCTCCTTCGCCGAGATGTGGGTGCGGGATTGGGCGGAGACGTTTGGGCTCGAGGTCCGCATGCTCGATCGAACGATGTCGCTGGGCGCGATCAATGTCACCGGTCCGCGGGCCAGGGAACTGATGAACCGTCTTGGGGTGAGCGACCTCCCTCGTTACCTGGCCCACACCCAGGTTGACGTGGCCGGTGTTCCCTGTCGGATCATCCGCCTCTCCTTCACCGGTGAGGTTTCCTTCGAACTGCATCATCCGGTCGATCAGTCGGTTGAGCTGTGGCGGGCCCTCGAAGCAGCCGGTTCGGATATCGGGCTCTATCCGCACGGCCTCGATGTCCTCTTCAGGTTGCGGCTCGAGAAGGGCCACTTCATCGTCGGAATGGACTCGGAGTACGACTCCACGCCCCGCCGCCTCGGCCTCGAATGGGCGGCCCGGCTCGACAAGGAGGACTTCATTGGCAAGCAGGCATTGCTGCGCACCAATCGGATTCCGCTCAACAAGCGCCTGGTCGGATGGGAGATGGAGGGACCGGCTCCGGCCGAGGGCTCGATACTGATGAAGGGGGAAACTCCCGTCGGCCAGGTGACCTCGTCACGCTTTTCTCCTGTTCTCGGCAAGGCGGTGATGCTGGGGTGGATTCGGCTCGAAGACGAGCGGTTTCCTGAGGAGGTGGAAGTCGACGGCCGAGTTGCCCGTCACGCCGATCATCCTTTCTACGACCCGTCGGGAGAGCGCGCCCGTGGTTGAGCGCGTCACCGCCTGGCGGGTCGTTGCCCATCCGGCTTCGATCGACGAGCTCGGCGGGCTGGTCTTGCGTTTGGCGCCCGACGACGCCCTGGTCCTGAGCGGCACGGAGCTTGTGGTCGGCGATCCGGATGCGATCGTCGAGCTCGATACCGGCTGGGTCTCCCTCGGCATGGCCGAGGAGCGGGTATTGGAGTTGGTCGCCGTCAGTGCCTCATGGCAAGCTCCCAATGAGCGTCCGGCCTTCGCCCAGGGGATGCTGGCGGGCCTCCCGGCCAAGGTCTATCTCGACGGTTCCGACAGTCTGATCATGGTCCCGGCGCCGTTCGGGCATGAGCTCGAGGAGCGGTTGGGATTGTGAACGAGTTTGTCGAGTCGAAAGTGCGCCTGCGGTGGCCGGAGGGCCTTCGTTCCTCCTACGACGTCGTGATAGTCGGTGGGGGAGGACACGGACTCGCGACCGCCTACTACCTGGCGACCCGCCACGGAATCACCGATGTTGCCGTCATCGAGCGCGGCTACATCGGGTCGGGAAACTCGGGTCGCAATACGACCGTCATCCGCGCCAATTACGGAGTTCCCGAAGCGGTGCGCTTCTATCAACACTCGCTCGAGCTGTATCAGCAGCTCGAAGCCGAGACCGGGCGCTGGATCATGCACAAAGAGAGGGGCCTCCTTTGGATCGCGCACACCGAGATGGGTCTGCGAGCCGAACGGGCCCGCGCCGCCCTCAACCAGGCATACGGATCGGAGACGGTTTTCATCGGCCCCGAAGAGGTCAAGGCGATATGTCCTCAAATCGATCTCTCCGGTGGTGGCCGCTTTCCGGTGATGGGAGCGTCGTACCACCCCCGCGGAGCCACCGCTCGACACGACCGGGTCGTGTGGTCTCTGGCCGAGGGAGCGATGATGCGGGGGATCGAGGTTCATCAACGGACCCGGGTCACCGGCCTCCGGCTTGACGCCGATCGCGTCGTCGGAGTCGAGACCGATCGCGGAGCCATCGGGGCAGGGACGGTACTGCTGGCACTGGGGGGGCAGGTCAGCCCGATTGCAGCTATGGCCGGTCTGCGCCTTCCGATTCGGACCCATCCCCTGCAGGCTTTCGTCACCAATCACTACCAGCAAGGCCTCGACGCCATCGTCGCCTCGACCGAATTGTTGTTTTATGCCAGCCAGACCGCTCGTGGCGAGATCCTGATCGGAGCGGAGATCGATCGCCAGCCTTCCTATTCGTACCGGTCGAGCTACGGGTTTCTCTCCTCGTGCGCCGGCCGCGCTCTCGCCCTCCTCCCCTTTCTCGGCGATTTGAGGATCTTGCGACAGTGGACAGGAGTGTGCGACATGTCTCCGGACTACTCGCCGGTGATGGGGCTGACCGATGTCGAGGGTCTACTGGTGACGACGGGGTGGGGGACCTGGGGTTTCAAGGCGATTCCTGCCGGCGGCGAGGCGATGGCGGGGTTAATCGCCACCGGAGAAGTGCCAAGCCTGATCGTTCCCTTCGGCGTCGACCGCTTCGCCAATGATCGAACCCTTTCCGACCGTGGCTCCGCGGGGACGCAGTAGATGTTGTGCCTGGCCTGTCCCCACTGCGGACGCCGATCGGTGGAGGAGTTCCGCTACGCCGAGATCCCCACTGTTCCCGAGTCGATCACCGACCCCGCGGCGATCGATTTAGACCGCGGCTTTTTCCGCACCAATCCCGAAGGCGAGGTCACCGAGCGGTGGTTTCACGAGTACGGCTGCCGGCGCTGGTT
>JBOGEW010000227.1:0-5946 GCA_050742075.1 Acidimicrobiia bacterium | reverse complement strand
CCTCATCGTCGAGGACATCATCGACTCTGGGCTCACCCTGAGCTATCTGCTCAAGTCGCTCCAAGTGCGGCGCCCGGCATCACTCGAAGTGGCGGCCTTGCTGTTGAAGGAAGGCATCCAGCGCATCCCCCTCGACGTAAAGTACGTCGCCTTTCGCATCGGACCGGAGTTCGTCGTCGGATACGGCCTCGACTATGCCGGCCTCTACCGCAACCTGCCTTACGTGGGAGTGATGGAAGGCGACCCGGCGTAGAGATCGAGATGGCGCGGAGGCGCGATCAAGACCGACCCCCAAATTCCGATATCTGTTATCTGTTATCTGGTCGTAGCATCTAGGAACCCGTGAATCGCTCCCTCCGCACCCTGGCCATCTATGCCATCGCCATCATGGCCCTGGCACTCCTCGCCCAGCGATGGTTTGACCAATGGGGTCAGCCGCAGGAAGTAACGCTCACCAAGTTCTTGGACGAGGTCAACCGCGAACAGATCGTGGCGGTCGAGGTGCTGACCCGATCCAACCAAATCCAGGGTCGGGTGGAAGGCTCGCCGCTTCCCGCTGATCGCTACGACGTCATTGCCGACTATCCCGACGGCTGGGAAGGAGAGCTCACCGAGCTACTCAAAGACGGCGGGGTTTTCTTCCAGGTCAACAACCAACCCGACGGCCTCTGGGCGATCCTCATCAGCCTGCTGCCCTGGGTGTTCCTCCTCGGCTTCATGATCTTCATCTTCATGCAGATGCAGGGGAGCGGAAACCGCGTCATGCAGTTCGGAAAGGCAAGGGCGCGGATGTTCTCCAAGGAGCAGCCTCGCGTCACCTTCGGAGACGTCGCCGGTCTCACCGAGGCGATCGAAGAGCTCCAGGAGATCAAGGATTTCCTCCAGAACCCGGACAAGTACCGGTCGCTGGGAGCGAAGATTCCCAAGGGCGTGCTTCTCTTCGGTCCTCCCGGCACCGGCAAGACGCTTCTTGCCCGCGCCGTCGCCGGTGAAGCCGGGGTTCCCTTCCTCTCCATCTCGGGGTCGGACTTCGTCGAAATGTTCGTCGGCGTCGGTGCCTCCCGGGTACGCGACCTCTTTGAGCAGGCCAAGAGCCACGCACCGGCCATCGTTTTCATCGACGAGATCGACGCCGTTGGCCGGCATCGGGGAGCTGGTCTGGGCGGCGGACACGACGAGCGAGAGCAGACCCTCAACCAGTTGTTGGTCGAACTCGACGGCTTCGACACCAACAACGGCGTCATTGTCGTCGCCGCCACCAACCGGCCCGACATCCTCGACCCGGCCTTGCTTCGACCCGGTCGATTCGATCGGCAGGTGGTGATCGACGCGCCCGACATCGTCGGTCGCGAGGCAATCTTGCAGGTTCACGCCAAGGGCAAGCCCCTTGGCAACGACGTCAGCCTCGAAGTTATGGCCCGGCGTACGCCCGGCTTCACCGGGGCCGACCTCGCCAACTTGATCAACGAGGCCGCCCTGCTGACGGCAAGACGTCGCAAGAGCACGATCTCGATGCTGGAGATGGAAGAGGCGATCGATCGGGTAATCGCCGGACCTGAGCGGAAGACGAAGGTGATGAGCGACGACGAGAAGCGTCTCATCGCCTATCACGAGACCGGCCACGCCCTGGTCGGGTGGGCCCTGCCGATGGCCGATCCGGTTCACAAGATAACGATCGTCGCCAGAGGTCGGTCGCTCGGGCACACGCTCGCCCTTCCCACGCACGACAAGTATCTGACGCGTCGCTCGGAGCTGGTCGACCAGCTGGCGATGCTGCTCGGGGGTCGCACGGCTGAAGAGTTGATCTACGCCGACCCCACCACCGGCGCCGCCAACGACATCGAGAAGGCCACTCAGATCGCCCGCCGGATGGTCATGGAGTTTGGGATGAGCGACAAGCTCGGTCCCATGCAATACGGCCGGCCCGGGGGTGAGGTCTTCCTCGGCCGCGACTACATACGTCAGCAGGACTACTCGGACGAGGTCGCCGCCTTCATCGACGAGGAGGTTCGGCAGATGATCAATGCTGCCCATTCCGAGGCGCTGGTCATCCTCGAATCCCATACCGACGCCATGGAGCGGATGGTTGGGATCCTGCTCGAAAAGGAGACGGTGGGGCCCGATGAGGTGGCCGAGGTCTTCGCAGACGTGCCCAAGTGGGAGCACGATCCGGAAGGCGGGCTTCGCATCCGCAAACCCGAAGGCGGTATGGGCCAGAAGAAACCCGACCTGGCAGCCGCCGCTTCTCAGGAGACGCCGACTCCGTCCGAACCGGCGGGCCGTAAGCCGCGAGTTTTGCTGCCACGGATGAAGCCGGCCGACGCTCCCGGCTCCTAGCCACGCCATGGGCGACCGCCAACCGCCCGCCCCCGATTCGAACGGGGCGATCGACACCAACGCCATCGAAGCTGCAATCCGCCAGATCCTGGTTGCCATCGGCGACGACCCCGATCGAGAGGGTCTGGCGGGAACGCCCGCAAGGGTGGCTCGAATGTACGCCGAGATCTTCGAGGGCATCCACCGCGACCCCGCCGATGAGATCGACGCGTTCTTTGGTGATGAGCACTACCAGGAGATCGTGATGGTCCGCGACATCCCGTTCCAGACCTTTTGCGAACACCACATGCTGCCTTTCCTTGGCAAGGCCCACGTCGCCTACATCCCCAAAGGACGGGTGACCGGACTCTCCAAGCTCGCCCGATTGCTCGAGGGGTACGCCCGACGACTGCAGATGCAAGAGCGGCTGACGTCGCAGGTAGCCGACGCTCTGATGGATCGCCTTGATCCCTTGGGGGTTCTGGTGGTCCTAGAAGCTGAGCACCTGTGCATGACGATGCGGGGGGTGAAGAAGCCGGGAAGCGTCACAGTTACCTCGGCAGTGCGTGGAACCATGGCCACCAACCCCGCCACCCGGGCGGAGGCGCTAGCACTCATCGATCGCGGGCGATGACCCGGCGATGGGCGACGCCTCGGGGAGATCTCTCCCTGGAGGTGCCGCTCCTGATGGGCATCGTCAACGTCACGCCGGACTCTTTCAGCGATGGCGGGAGTTTTCCCACCGTCGATTCGGCCATCGTCCATGGACGGAGGCTGGTGGAGGAGGGAGCGGCGATGGTCGACATCGGCGGCGAGTCCACTCGCCCGCGAGCAGAACAAGTCGCGTTGGAGGTCGAGCTGGAGCGGGTCTTGCCAGTGGTGGCTGGGCTGAGCGAGTCGGGGGTCGTGGTCTCCATCGACACCACGAAGGGAAGCGTGGCACGGGCATCTCTCGAGGCCGGAGCAGTCATCGTCAACGATATCAGCGGTGGTTCCGATCCGACATTGTTAGAGGCGGCGGCCCGTCACCAGGCTGGGCTGGTGTTGATGCATATGCAAGGCACTCCCCAGACCATGCAGGACGATCCCACCTACAACGATGTCGTCGCCGAAGTGGGCGACTTCCTTGCTCAGCGCACCCGGCTGGCGATGCAAGCTGGCGTGGCTCCGGAACGCATCTGTGTCGATCCCGGGATCGGATTCGGAAAACGCCAAGAGCACAACCACGCCCTCTTGGGCGGTCTCTCTCGTTTGCAGAAGCTGGGTTTTCCAATCATGGTCGGGATCTCCCGCAAGGCTTTCCTCGGCCGCATCACGGGTGAGAAAGAGCCAGCCCGACGGGATGTTGCCACGGCCGCGGGTGTGGCCAGCCTCTGGGATCGGGGAGTGGATGTATTTCGCGTCCACAATGTGGCCGCCTGTCGAGAAGCGCTTTTGGTCGCCATGGCTATCGTGCCGCCTGTCGACGATGAGGAATCAACACGGGTCTAAAGCTCGTCGGATTCACATGAGCTTGAGGTGGCAACCAACGGAGGGTGAGGAATCAACACGGGTCTAAAGCCCCGCGGATTCATGTGGGTGATCGCTGATCGCCTGGCAGTTTCCGAGCGAATCGGGGGACATGGGTTTCAACATCGCAAGATCCGCCGCGAGGAGGAGATCAACTGGCTCAAGAGGGGAGCGCAAGTGACGTCGGTTATAACTCTCTTGCCCGGCAACCAGAACCTCGCCGCATATCGGGACGCCGGCCTCACCGCCCGCCAGGTCATGATCTCCGAGCACCCGACCCCCCAGGACGCCGAGCGCGTCTTCAAGGCCGTGCACGAAGAGCTCTCGGATCAAACGGCCCGGGTCCTGGTCCATGGCGAGGTCATCAACGACGACCTGGCGGGGCTTCTCGCCGGCTACCTGGTGTGGTCGGGACTGGTCGGACAACCGATCATGGCGGTCTCTTTGGTGGAGGAGATCCTGCGCCGGCCGCTCGGTCCCGAGGGACGCGCCCTCGTCCCCAGCTAGTGGATCGGCTCAAGCTCACCGGCATCGAGGTCTTTGCTCATCACGGGGTGCTTCCCGAGGAGAAGCAAATCGGCCAAAAGTTTCTCGTCGACCTCGACATCGAGGTCGACCTGGGAGCCGCCGGTAAGAGCGACAACCTGACCGACACCATCGATTACGGCGACCTCGCCGAGAAGGTTCACCAATTGGTGGCAGGGGCGCGGTGGAATCTGATCGAAAAGGTTGCAGAGGAGACAGCCAACCTTGTCCTCTCGGTCCCGTCGGTGAGGGCCGTTGCAGTCACGGTGCACAAGCCCAATGCTCCCATCGCCGTCGATTTCGCCGACGTTTCGGTGACCATTGACCGACGTCGTCAGGCCTAGGTGTTGGGTGCCGAAGGTCGCGATCTCACTGGGCTCCAATCTCGGCGACCGGTTGGCCAATCTTCGCTTCGCAGTCCAACGCCTGGCGCGTTCGTTCTCGCTGGCGGCGGTTTCGTCGCTTTATCTGACGGCTCCGGTCGGCGGCCCGGCCCAAAACGATTTCTTGAATGCCGTCGCTTTGATCGATTCCGATCAACCTCCCCGCGAGATTCTCTCGCAGTTGCAGGGCATCGAGGTCGCGGCAGGACGGGTGCGGCATGAGCGCTTTGGTCCCCGCACCCTCGATCTCGACCTGATTGCGATCGAGGGTGTCACCTGGACGGGGACTGACCTCGAGCTGCCTCATCCCCGGAGCCATCAGCGCCGGTTTGTCGTGGAGCCGTTGACCGAGATTTGGCCCGAGGCGTCGTTGAGCGGAGGTCCCGCGGCCAGTCTTTTACGTACAGTGCGCGGACAGCAGGTCGTGCGGTTGGCGAATCCATGGCTGACGGATCCGCTGCACTTTGTTGGAAACGATGCGGCCTGGGTTGGGGGTCAGTTTGCGCTACTGATCGCGATCGCGGCGTTGGTTCTACTCACCGGAACGTGGCCGCCCACCGGATGGAACTGGTTGGGGCTGATTCCGCTTGGACTGAGTCTCTTTTTCATGGGATCAGGCGCGAAGGAGCTGGGGGCTGCCCTCACCGCCAATCCGACGCCCCGTCCGGCCACGCTGGCCGACACCGGCGTTTACAAGGTCGTCCGGCATCCGATCTACCTGGGCGTCTTGCTCGGAGCGCTTGGGGCGGTGGTCTTATGGCAAGCATGGTGGGGCCTGGTCTTGATCGCAGTGCTGGCGGCCTTTTTGGTGCTCAAGGCTCGCTTCGAAGAGCAGCGTCTCCGGGTTATCTATCCTGCTTACGCCACCTACGCAGAGCGAGTTTCCTCGATGATCCTGCCGGGCTGGCGATGAGGATTCTCATCATCGGTCCCGGCCGGGCCGGGGGAGCACTGGCCCTGGCAGCAACCGCCAGCGGGCATGAGATCGCTGGCGTTGTCGCCCGCTCGCCGCTTCGTTGGGAGCTCGGCTTCCCGGAGGTGGCCGGGTCATGGCCCGAGGTCGATTTAATAGTGATCGCCACTCGCGATGGCGAAATCGCTGAAGCTGCTCGCCAAGCGGCTGTCAACCACCCCCCGGCTGACATCGTGCACCTGTCTGGTGCCACCAGTGTCTCGGTCCTCTCCGACCTGGAGGCGTCGGGCTGGGGGATAG
>JBOGEW010000226.1:0-2002 GCA_050742075.1 Acidimicrobiia bacterium | reverse complement strand
CTCCCCGGCTACGCCGGTACTCCCCCCTACGGGGGGAGAAACCGTGAGATCTCAATAGTCCCTGGCCTTTGGCCTACCGTGGACCCCGGTGCCCGGTGACGAAAAGCAGCGAAACCCCCGACGGCTGCTGGTCGTAGCTTTGTCTCCGAGAGCATGACTGATTCGATTTCGGTGGCCGTCGACGCGCTGCGAGACCACCTTCCAATCCTGGCTTTCACCGGCGCCGGGATATCCACCGAGTCCGGTATCCCCGACTTCCGCGGGCCAAACGGTCTCTGGACGAAGATGGATCCCGCCGACTTCACGATCGAGAGGTATCTGGCCGATCCCGAGCGCCGCAAACGAGGTTGGCAGATGCACGCCGAGGGTTCGCTTTGGGGAGCGCGGGCGAAGCTGATTCCGAACGCAGCTCATCTGGCGTTGGTCGACCTCTATCGCGACCAATACCTGGTGGGCTGCGTGACTCAGAACGTCGACGGTCTGCATCTGCAGGCGGGCCTTCCAGAGGAATCTGTCGCCGAGGTTCACGGTCACGTTCGCCAGGTTCGTTGTTATGGCTGCGGGCTCACCTGGCCCATCGAGGAGATCCTGTTGCGGGTCGACCAAGGTGAGGAGGAACCTCGCTGCGAGACCTGCGGAGGAGTCATCAAAACGACGACCGTGATGTTTGGCGAGAACCTGCCGGAAGATATCGTCGAACGTGCCTGGGACTTGGCCGACCGGGCTCAATCCGTCCTGGCGATCGGCACCACCCTCGGCGTCTGGCCGGCAGCCGAGATCCCCTTCGCCATGGTTCAGGCTGGAAAGCCGCTGGTGATCGTCAACGAAGGCGAGACCGAGATGGATCGGCTGGCAACGGTGCTGCTGGCGGGAAAGGCGGGAGCGGTCGTGAGCGAGCTTGCTCGGGGAATCACCAAGTGAGGCTGGTGCCGATCGAGCCGGGAATGCTGCGCGATCTATATGAGCTCTATCGCAAGATCGAGATCTTCGATCAGATCCCCATCGTCACTCCCTGGGAAGAGATCGCCGAGATGGCGGACGATCCCCACCTCGACCTTTCCAATGACGGACGAATGGCGGTTGTCGACAACAGGGCCGTTGGCTTCTGCAATGTGCTTCGTCGTCCCGGCGAATCCGATCATGCCCGTGCCTTTCTGGTCGGTGGCGTCGACCCTGATCACCGCCGGCAAGGTATCGGTACTGCCCTTTTCTCCTGGCAGATGGAACGGGGAGCGGACGCTCTGCGGATGGACTCGCCCAACGTTCCCCGCTTCCTCCGCACCTTCGCCTTTGACTTCGAGTTGGACACCATGGCTCTCTACGAGCGTCACGGCCTCGCCCCAATCCGCTACTTCGCCGAGCTAATCCGTCCGCTTCCGGATTCCATTTCGGTTCCGACGGTGACGGACATCGACATAATTCCTTGGCAGGATGAGCGCTCCGAAGAAGCCCGCTTGCTGATGAACCTCGCCTTCAGTGACCACTGGGGGTCAACCCCCCGTGATGAGGCTGCGTGGGAGCACCTCATCAGGGGCAGCGGCACCCGCCTCGACCTGTCGTACCTGGCCATGACAGACGAACGCATAGTCGGCATTTCTCTCAATTCCCACTACCCATCCGACCAGCAGATCACCGGGCGCCGAGACGGTTGGATCGGCCATCTCGGCACCCACCCCGAGTTTCGCAAGCGCGGGATCGCGTCGGCCTTGATTGAACGGTCGTGCGCCCACTTCCACGAGGCCGGCTTCGACCAGGCCATGCTCGGCGTCGACTCCGACAGCCTCACCGGTGCCCATCGCTTGTACGAGAGTCTCGGCTTCAGACCGCTCCACCGACAAGTGCAACATCAGATCGAGGTTTAGCTGCAACGTCATTTCGTGCGCCCTCCTCCACCCACGGCCGAACGGGGTAACGTCGCTGCCTGTTTTGGGTCCCAATTTGAGCCACTCTGAGACCAATCCGGTGCAAGGCACCTTCACCATCCTCTTCACCGATATGGAGG
>JBOGEW010000225.1:0-2694 GCA_050742075.1 Acidimicrobiia bacterium | reverse complement strand
CGCTTTTTTCGTCACCGAGGTAATCGCCGCTGGTCAGTTTGTCCCTTCTTCGGTAAGGGATGCTGTCCTGGCACGGGTGCTTCGACTGAGCGAAGGCGCGCAACGAGTAGTGGAGGCGGCCTCGATCGCCCCCCGAGCTGTCGAGGTCGGCAAGGCTCTGCAACTCGCCGAGGCGACGGCGGCCGATGCCGATGAGGCGGTGGCGAGAGACGTGCTCCTCGCCGAAGATGGTCATCTTCGCTTTCGCCACGAGTTGGCCCGAAGTGCGGTCGAAACCTCGATTTCACCGGTGCGGCGAGAGAGCCTCCACCGGAAAATGGTCGACCAGCTCATCGCCACCGGCGTGCAAGACCCGGCGAGGTTGGCCCACCACGCCACCCAAGCCGGGGATCGGGAGTTAGTCGCAAAATATGCGCCGGTCGCCGCCGACGAGGCCATCCGCCGGGGTGCCGTTCGTGAGTCCATTAGGTTTTTCGAGGCTGCGCTCACCTCGCCGGAGCTGTTGGACGATGCCGCCGAACTCCGGCTTCGGCTCGCCAACCAGCTCTACGTCGTCGACCATCAGACTGAAGCCCTCCACCAGGCACAGCTGGCATTAGAGACCTACCGAACCGGCTCCGATCCCATTCGCCTCGGTCGCGCCCTGGCGACGGTTGCCAGGTACCAATGGACCAGCGGCAACACCCAAGGAGTTTGGCCATATCTCGAAGAAGCGATCGCGGTGCTCGAGCCGCACGGGCCGAGTGAAGATCTAGCCGAGACGCTTTACACGGCTGCGCATCAACACATGCTGGCGCGCCACCACGAACAGGCAAGGCAGCTAGCGAGCCGGGCCCTGCAGATGGCGGAGGATCTGAACTCGCTTAGCGACAACATCCGCGCCACGATCGCCCTCGGCACGACGGAACTGGTAACGGGCGATCCCGATCGTGGATTCGAGCTATTGAGGCGGGCGCGCCACATGAGTGAGGAGACCGGTAACAAGCGGGGTTTGATGGCGGTGCTGGGAATGGTCGGTTCCGGTGGTGGCGAGGTTCGCCGGTATCACGAAGCTGAGAATGCTCTCGTCGAAGCAATAGCTTTGGGCCAGGCGTGGGACGAGGATTACTCCGTTGCCTACGACAAGTCGTGGCTGGCGCGGATCCGTTTCGATCAGGGAAGGTGGAGCGAGGCCCTCGACTGGGCAAACCAGGTTGAGGTCGTTGCCCGGGAAGGAACGGCACCCATCTCTTGGATCACAGCCCGGACGGCAAAAGGTCGAGCAGGAATACGCAGGGGAGATCAGACCGGGATCCGCCTGGTCGAGGAGGTCGTTGAGCACGCGCAGGGAGCTGAGCTCCAGCATCGCTGGTCAGGGCTCGCCGGAATTGCTGAATACCGCTGGCTAGTGGGTGCCCACGATCGGATCGGGGCGGTGGTGTCCGGTCCGTACGGCGAAGCACTGGATACCGATAGTGCTTGGGCCCGCGGAGAGTTGGGATTCTGGATGTGGCGCGCCGGTTTGATCGATTCGGCCCCGGACAAGGCCGCACCTCCCTTCGCCTTACAGATCAACGGCAATTGGCGGGCGGCGGCTGAGAGCTGGCATGAGATTGGTTGTCCGTACGAGGAGGCGATGGCCCTGGCCGACGGAGACGAATCGGCTCTACTCGAAAGCCTCGAGATCCTCGACGATCTTGGAGCCCGACCGCTTGCCTCCCTGGTTCGCCACCAGCTACGAGAACAAGGCGTCGGTCACATTCCCCGGGGCCCTCGGGCCGCGACCAAGGCCGATAAGGCGGGCCTCACCCCTCGTCAGCGAGAGGTGCTGGGACTGATGGCGGACGGCCTCACCAACGCCGATATCGCCGAGCGCCTGTACCTCACCAAGAAGACGGTCGAGCATCACGTCTCCGCCATCCTGCAAAAGGTTGGCGCCGACTCGCGCGCCAAAGCCATCGCCACCGTCAAAGATGGGGGTGACATCAAGACAATCTAGGGGCATGCCCCGATGTCGATTCGGGGGTGGCGCCGTACGTTTTGCCAATTGGCCGGATGTTCCGGCCGAGAAAGGAGCGAAACATGCCGCGCTACATGGTGGAACGCACGTTTCCGGGCGGCCTCGAGATTCCGACCAATGCCGAAGGCGCCAACGCCATGGCAGGCGTTGTTTCCAACAACGCCACCGACGGTGTCACCTGGATCACGTCCTATGTGACGAACGACAAGCTGCGGACGGTTTGCATCTACGACGGCCCTTCGCCGGAAGCCATCCGCAAGGTGGCCGGGCTCAACGGCCTGCCCGTGGACACGGTGACCCCAGTGCGAGTGCTCGACCCCTACTTCTATTTCGGGGGCGGTAGCTGACCTAGCAAATACCCTGGGGTCCGGTGAAGGTCTCGAAGTTCGCATGGCTCCTGGTGGTTCTCGGATGCAACCTGGGCGGCGGCGTCGGAAGTTCGGCGCCGCCGACCTCTATTTCTTTTGACGTCGCCGTCGTCGTCGAGGTGGCCGACGGCGATAGCTTCCGAATCCAAGATCGTGAGATCAGACTGGTCGGCGTCAACGCCCCTGAGCGAGAGGAATGCTTTGGACCGGAAAGCCGGGAGTGGCTCACCGGGCTGCTGGAAGGAAACGACGTCGAGATCGGTTCAGTCTCGATCGATCAATTCGACCGGCAATTGGCGGCAGTATCGATCGACGGGAGGTCCGTGA
>JBOGEW010000224.1:0-5351 GCA_050742075.1 Acidimicrobiia bacterium | reverse complement strand
GGCCCGTCGAAGGTGGCGAGGAAGCCATCGCCCGCCGTGTTCACTTCGCGGCCCCGCCAGCGAGTTAATTGGGCCCTGACGAGTTGGTGATGCTGTTCGAGTAGACCGAGCCAGACCCGATCGCCTTTGGCGGAGGCGATCTCGGTCGATCCGACTATGTCGGTGAACAAAACGGTGGCCAACACACGATCCGAAGGCGCCGCGGTCCGATGACCGGTCATGAGTTCCTCGATCTCCTCGATCAGCGGGTCGGAGTCGCCGGCCCAAAAGAAATGGTCACCGCCGGGAAGCTCCACGAGCTTCGCGCCGGGGATCTTGGAAGCGATATAGCGGCCCTCCTCGACACTGACGTCGCGGTCGTCAACTCGATAGAGAAGCAAGGTGGGAACCCGGACCGATGAAAGCACCGGCGTCACGTCGATCTCGGAGTTCATCCGTATGAGAGCAGCCGCCGCCTTGGGGCTGACCGACAACCTGGCGTAGCGCTTGAGCCACTCAACAAAGGCAGGATCCTGGGCCCGGCTGGGGGCGTAATAGTCAACTTCCAGACCGCTCGCCCCCCAAGTGCGCTCTACCTCTTCGATGTGAGCCATGCGGTCCTCGCGGGTCGGCGCCCAGGGATACTCATCGGAGCGGATTCTCTTCGCGTAGCTGCCGGTAAGAATGAGGCCGTCGGTGCGCTCGGGGTACGTGGTTGCAAAGAGAATGCACATGTTTCCGCCCTCGGAATGTCCGAAGAGCGTGGCTCGCGACGAACCCACCGAGTCCATCACCGCCCGCAGGTCGTCCATCCTGGTCTCGAGGGTGGGCAGCTGGTCGGGGGGAACCGGGTCCGAGACACCCGTTCCCCGCTTGTCGAAGGTGATCAATCGCGAGAACGAGGCCAGGCGCTCGAGAAACCCAGCCAGCCCGGGATCGTCCCACATCACCTCGATATTGGAGACAAATCCTGGCACGTAGACGAGATCGCGCGGCCCGTCGCCGGTCACCTGATAGGCGATGCTGACGTCGCCGCTTCTCGCGTACTTCGTTTGGGGCACGCCGAGGGAGTGTACGCGGGGCCTAATCCGCCACCTCTTTGGCCAAGATAGGTGCGCAGTCCACCCAACTTGGGGGCAACCCCCGATGTGTAAAAAGGCGCCAATTCGTACGTTCCTGCCAAGACCGGACCGACCGGTCAAGGAGGAGAACGATGCGTAAATCAACTCGGGCCGTGATGGTGGCCGTCGCCCTGGCGACACTTTTCGCCATCCCGGGCCTGGTGCTCGCCTCGCACACTGGCTTCAGCGACGTGTCGAGCAGCAATCCGTTCCACGACGACATCGCCTGGTTGTCGGAGAGCGGAATCACCAAGGGCTGCACGACGACCCAGTTCTGCCCGAATGACAACGTCACCAGGGGTCAGATGGCCGCCTTCCTGCACAGGTTCACTGGTGTGACCGGAGGTGCGACCGATCCCGCGCTGGCGGCTGCCAACCTGGCCACCGCCGCATACCAGGACGTGGAAGAAGCGGTGGCTGATGGTTATGTCAGCACCCTCGGGCCCGGGGAAGGGAGCCTCGGTTGTTTCGAGGACCCGACCAAGGGTGGGATGGGAGTCCACTACCTGAAGGCCTCGCTGCTCGACGCCACCCTCGATCCCAAGGCTCCTGAGGCGCTGGTGTACGAGCTCGACCGAGACGGCGCCATCACCGAGCTGGTCGCCCATGAGTACATCGTCCCGGTGGCCGCCTGGACCGGCAGCGAACCGCCCATGCTTTTCGGGCGGCATCTCCACCAGCACTCAGTGCTTCCTCTCTATGTGATGCACACCTGGATCTGGAAGGACAACCCCTCCGGCCTCTTCGAGGACTTCAACCCCAAGGTTCGGATGTGCCCAGATGGGGTGCCGGTGTTCGGGCAATAGCCGCGGTAAACCTTCCTGCGTAAATCCGGCACGGAAAACCGTGCCGGATTTACGCAGGAAAGGGACGATCAGTCCGGGGGCACCGGCGGGGTTCCGTGAGTGTGGAACGACTCGATCGTCTTCAAACCCCAGGCTTGACCTTTGGCCCGGTCGGCTTCGGTCCAGGTGATGAGCTCCCAGTCAGGAGCCAGCACCAACCGGGCTCCGGCGTTGACCAGTTCGATCCGGTTTCCGCCCGGCTCCCACACGTAGAGAAAGAATGTCTGCTGGATGGCGTGTTTGTGGGGGCCGGTCTCGATGAAGACACCATCTTCGAGGAACAGGTCCGCCCCGCGGAGGATATCCTCGCGTTGGTCGACCGCGAACGCAACATGGTGGAGCCTTCCCCGGGTCCCGGTCCAGTCGTTGGTGTACACGAGGTCGTAACCCTTGTTGGTGAAGGTCATCCAGATCCCGGCGATGGCTCCGCTATCGAGCTGGATCTGCTCGGTTGGTCGAGCACCGAGGACCGAGACAACGAAGTCGCGGTTGGCCTCGATTGCGGCTCCGAGATAGTTGACGTGGTCGAGCCGTCGCACGCCGATGCCGTGGTTAGGCCGGCGCTGTCCCTGGTTCTTGAGGGCGGGGGCGACCACGTCCGAAGGCGAGAACCGCTCGGAGTCGAAGTAAAGGTCCAAGAGGTGCCCATCGGGATCGGTGAAGCTGTAGGTGTCACCGCGGCCGAGGAGGCTCTCGCCCCAGCCACCACCCAAGCCGTTGTCTTCGATCGCCCTAACGCGTTCTTTGAGGGCAGCCGTGCTAGCGGCGCGGAGTCCAACCCGACCTACTCCGGCCACCTCTCGGGCGACGAGTCGCAGGCTGAAAATCTCGTAGTCGTCCCAGGTGCGCAGACAGGCGGAGCTGTCTCCGGCTTCGACGACGTCCATCGACAACAACTCGGTAAAAAAGCGCAGGCTCTGATCGAAGGTGGGAGTGAATAACTCCACGTAACCGAGATGGGCGATATCGAGATTCGATCGAATGATGGGCTCCACTCTCGCAACGAAGGGACTTTTCGTACTCTACGACCACCCGAGAAAGGAGAAGCATGACTCAGAGTCTGGAGGAGCTGCTCAACTCCACGGCCAACATCGTGGAGGTGCTGCGCAATGCCCAAGTGGGCCCCAACGTCTACCCCGGGGTCCTGCCCGAGTACACCAACTGGCGGGATGAACAAGAGGCCTGGCAGAAGACCTGCATCCTCTTCGACCTTTCCTACCACATGGTCGACCTGGCCCTCGAGGGTCCCGGCGCACTCGATCTGCTGTCTCAGGTCGGTTTCAACAGCTTCGAAGGGTTCGGCGTCGATCAGGCCAAGCACCTGGCTCCCTGCAGCCACGACGGCTATGTCATCGGCGATGTGATCCTGTTCGGTCTCGGCCAGCAATCCTTCAACCTCGTAGGCCGTGCTCCCGCCCTCAACTGGATTCGCTATCACGCCGAGACCGGCGGCTTCGACGTCACATGCGATTGGGATGAGCGCACGCTCTTGCGACAAGACAAGTCGCACCGGCGCTCCTATCGATTCCAGCTTCAAGGCCCCACCGCCCTTCAGATCGTCGAGAAGGCGTTGGGGGAAAGCCCACCCGACGTGAAGTTCTTTCACATGACGACCCTCGACATCGCCAGCCATCCCGTTCGGGCGCTACGCCACGGCATGGTGGGCCAACCCGGTTTCGAGCTATTTGGCCCCTGGGAGGAGAGGGAACCGGTGCTCGCGGCCCTCTTGGCCGCCGGCGAAGAGTTCGGCCTCCGCCGGTCCGGATCACGCGCCTACTCGTCCAATACGCTTGAGTCAGGCTGGATTCCCTCGCCGCTCCCGGCGGTTTACACCGGTGCCGCAATGAAGGATTATCGGGAATGGCTGCCGGCCGATGGTTATGAGGCATCGGCCTCGGTCGGGGGGAGCTTTGTCTCCGAGGACGTCGAGGACTACTACTTCACTCCGTGGGATCTCGGATATGGAAAATTCGTTCGCTTCGATCACGACTTCATCGGTCGGGACACCCTCCAGGACATGTCACAGGACCCACCCCGAACGAAAGTCACCCTCGCTCTCGTCAATGAGGACGTGCTCTCGGTGATCGGATCGCAGCTGGAGCCCGGGTCGCGGGCCAAGTTCATGGAATTCCCCTCGGCGGTGTACGCCATGCATCCCTACGACGAGGTCAAGGTTGGCGGCGAGACCGTCGGCGTGTCGACCTGGATCGGCTACAGCTCCAACGAGCGGAAGATGCTCACCCTAGCGGTCATTGATAAGGAGCATGCGGAGCCGGGAACCGAGGTGACACTGCTGTGGGGGGAGGAGGCGGGCGGCACCGCCAAGACGGCCGTGGAGCGGCACCAGCAATTCGAGATTAGGGCGATCGTGAGCCCGGTTCCCTTCTCGGGCTATGCCCGCAAGTCCTACCGGGTCAATTGAACGGAGAATCCGCCCCGGTCAGCGGGGCTGGTCCTTCCGGAACACCGATCCCAGAGAAGGGATGATCCCGCGGGGGACCCAGAGGAAAAGCACCAGGATCAGAGCTCCCAGCGCCACCAGTCGCAGCTGGCCGAATTCGATCAGAAGCTCGTCGATGATGGTGAAGACGATGGCTCCCAAGATCGGTCCTAACAGGGTGCCGATCCCCCCGAAGGCCAGCATCACCAAAACCACCACGTCGACCTGGGCGAAGGCGAAGGTGCTGGGACTGATCCGGCCCCGCGAGAAGGCGTAGACGGCACCAGCCAGGCCCAGCATGGCCCCACCCACCAGGGCGGCGAACACCCGATAGCGGGCGACGTTGACACCGGTCAGCTCGGCGGCCACCTCGTCATCGCGCAGCGCTCGAAAAGCCCAACCGATGTGAGAGCGCCGGAGGAGCCCGTGGACGAGGAGGAAGAAGAGGACCAGGGTCAGCATCACGTAGTAGGAGAGGATGCGATCCCCGAGGAAGGTGTCGCTCCCGGCCTGGATGCGAAGGCCCGATTCGCCCCCCGTCAAGTCGCCCCGCCCGAGCAGCAGGTTCTGGAAGGCCAGGGCAAAGATGAGGGTGATGATCCCGGTGAAGATCACCCCCAGGGATCGTCGCACGGCGATCCAGCTCAACAACCCCCCGACCAGTCCCGCCGCCAGCGTCGCCACGAGGATGCTCACCACTAACGGCAGACCTTGCCGATCGGCGAGGAGCACGGCGCCGTAGCCGCCGATTCCGGCCAGGGCTCCAACACACAGGAAAAGCTGGCCGGTGCTGCCGAAGATCAGATTGAAGCCGATGGTGTAACAGGCGAACGCCAGCCCGAGGAGGGCGACACCCATCAAGACTCGAGAGTCGCCCAGCCAGATGGGAACCGGGGCGAGCAGCGCTGCCGCCGCCAGAAGGGGAAGTAACAGGGCCCGGAGGGAGCGGCCGGAGCGGCGTTCAGC